>JAGSHR010000203.1 GCA_029855985.1 Candidatus Njordarchaeota archaeon | reverse complement strand
GTTATGTTCTAAAGTTGGGAGAGATAGTGGTATCTGATTGTTTCTATTGTTTTTGTTAGAGTTGTTTGTTTTTTATCGTGTATTTCTTGTTTCCTATTTTTTAGTTGTGAGTTTGGGGGTGTAGTGTTTGTGTTCTGTTAGGAGTCCTTATCCTCGATGGAAGGTTTTTTTGGTATTGTTTGTGGGTTCCGCGCTTTTCTTCTTTATTTTGCCTTTGCTAATATTTTATGTGTCTGGATTCTTAGATGAAGTTTTTGGCTTTCCTAGTTTTTACTGGTTTCCTGTGAATTTTATTGTTGGTTTCATCATAGGTGCTTCTGGTTGGTTTTTATCTTTTTGGTCTGTGTACGCTCAGTATAGATATGGTGGTGGGACACCTGCGGCTTTTTTGCCACCTGTTCGCTTGGTGACTGAGGGGCCCTATAGGTTTTCAAGGAATCCCATGGCGTTGGGTAACATGATTTTCTATATTGGTATTGGTGTTTTTCTTGGCTCTGTTTCTTATATTTTGGTGACGGTTGTTGGTTTCTCTGTTCTCTTTGTTTATAATAAGGTGTTTGAGGAGAGGGAGCTTATCGCTAGGTTTGGCGATGAGTATGTTGAGTATATGAGGAGAACTCCCTTTCTTTTTTCTCTTAGGAGAAGAAGGCGTGAGTGATTTTTGTTTTGGGGGTCTTTTATCATTTTTAAAATATTAGTGGAATGGGTTTTAGAGTTCGTCCAGTTCTTTTAGTGCCCTGATTAGCTCGTCTTTTTCTTTTTCTATTTCTTCCTCTCCTGCTTGTTTTACGCCTAGTAGGTCCTCGGTTGGGAGGAGGTCCATTTCGCTCTTTTTTGGTTTTGGCTTCGGTACAGGCGGGGCTTCTATTTTCTTTGGTTTTGCTCCTAGTTCGCCTATCGGGGGTGGTGCTGGAGGGGCTGGTATTGATTGGGGTGCTTTTTCCTCTAGTTCTGGTTTTACGGGGGATAGGTCTATTCCTATTTCTTTTGCTAGGTCTTCGAGTTCTAGATCCTCTATTGATCCACTGCTTTGTTTAGCTGTTGTTGGTTTTGGTACTTCTGGGATTGGTGTTCCGCTCGCTATTTTTTTCTCTAGTGCTGCAACTTTTTTCTCGAGTCTTGCTAATCGTTGTGCTAGGGCATCAGTGGTCGTTTTTATTTCTTTTGTTTGTTCGATTAGTTTAATCACTGCTTCTCTTAATTTTATTAGTAATTCTCCTGCCTTGATTTTCTTTGTTTTTTGCATTTTATCTCCTTCCTTGTAAAAGTAATCTGAGTTTTGTTGATATTAATCACTGTTCATATTAAAATATCTATCGTTATTTACTGAATATAAAGTTTTAATTATAAGACTTATATAATACCATAAGTTTAAATGGTCGATACTTACCCAAAAATTGTTAAAGCATAGCCAGTAGCGTCAACGATGGTTGCATTGTATCCTCAAATGTTTATTGCAAGATAAGGGAGTATTAATCATGGATCCCTTAGATTTCTTCCCCTATAAGGCTAGAGGAGATCAAGCTCAAGTTATAAAAAAACTCTATTCTTGGGCGTCTGAGGGTGAAAGAATTCTTTTTCACGCTCCCACTGGTTATGGGAAAACACCGGTTATTTTATCCGCTTTGCTTCCTTTATCGTTAGAGTTTGATCTACCCATTATTTGGGCCGTGAGAACAGGAGGGGAAACGGATAGGGTTATAGAGGAACTCGCGAAGATAAAAGAGTACACTGGAGAACAGTTGTTTGGTTTTTCTCTTCGCGGCAAGAAGGATATGTGTCTACTAGCCAGGGATCTTGGTTTTCGCGATTATGATGCTGTTAATGAATTGTGTGATAAAATGAAGAGGAAATGTAGGTACTATGCTACGCCCTTTAACCCATTAAAATATGTTTCTGCTCCACTTTTATTCTCTGAGATTTTGGATATTGGTTATATGGATGGCGTGTGTCCATATTATGCTCAGTTTAAACTAATTGAGCATGCAAATGCCATTTCTTTAAACTATAATTATATCCTTTTGGATAGATTCAACAGAGTTCTTTGGCGAAAAATAAGGAGAATAAGTTCCTTACTGGTTATAGATGAAGCTCATAATTTGGATAGAGCGGTATCAGAACTTTATTCGATTAAAATATCGCTTGAAACGGTTAAACGGTCAATTAACGAGGCAAAACTCTACTTGCAAAATGAGGATTATTTTAGTGAATTATACCTCAAATTGCTCCAATTACATGATATACTTTTGAGCGAAGCTAATGAACTGAAAACGGAAGACGCAGTGTTTGACCCATTAAAAATTACGAATGAACTCGATTTGGATGACGATTTCTTCATATCACTAGAAAAAGCGGCTGATAAAATAGTTTCACTCAAGTTGTCAAAAAATAAGGTGCCCCGATCATCGATTAGAGGGCTTTCAAGGTTTCTGATGTCCCTTTACTCTAGTCTTGGAGAAAGGGGTATAGAATACATAAAGTATAAAGACAAGGAGCGAGTTTACTTTGAGATTTGGGATCTGCGAGTTGAGGAAATATTATCCGAACTATGGGGTTACTTTGAAGCAATAGTGTTCACTTCTGGCACCCTCAAGCCTTACGATGCTTTTGCTGATGTTGTGGGCTTGGATTCCTATAAAATCTTAGAAGGTTATTTCCCAGTTGACCCCGAAAATGTTCTTCCCATAATCGTTAGGGGTGTAACAACGAAGGGTGAAGAGCTCGAGGAAAACATGATTAACAAATACGCATCGCTAATAGATGTGGTAGTAAGCAATTTTGACAAAAATCTCGCGATTTTTTTCTCGAGCTATAGGATAAAGGAATATTTCATTGGCTTTCTGAGAACATTAGCTAGACAGAGAAAAAGATACTTAATTGAGGAAACCGAGGACATGAAGGGAGACGAGGTAAGGGAAGTAGTTTACAAATTTAGAAAAATGAAGAATGGGGTCCTAGTAGGAGTTATGGGAGGAAAATTTGCTGAAGGATTAGATTTCCCTGGTGAAACATTGGAAGGAATACTACTTATAGGTATACCCTTTGATAGAGTAAATTATAGAACCGAAGCGAGGATAAGGTATTTCTCCGAGATTTTCGGTGAAGAAAAAGGAAGGTACTATGCGTACATTGTGCCCGCTTTAAGAAAAGCTTCACAAGCAATGGGAAGAGGGTTGAGATCCCCCAAAGATAGGGCTCTTATAATAGCCGCTGATGAGCGGTACACATACCCCAAATACTTTAATCTTTTACCAGATTTCTTCATAATGAATGTGAAAATTGTTAAAAGTCTACCCTTACTAATTAATTATATTAAAGCTTTTACTGGTGGATACTTTTGATTTCAGAGTACCTTTCCGATAACAACAAAATAGATTTCATCACAGAGTGCCTAGAAGTTAGCGAAAACAAGCAAAATAAACTGAGAATACTTTTTTCCTCTATTTTAATAACCCTCGCTGTTAACTCGCTAATAGCATTATTTGACCCCAAAGCGTTCGTAGAATACCCCTACATTTCAATTGCTCTCTTCTTAATAATCGCCATGGGCATAACACTCATTAGTGATACGGGAATAGCGCCGTCAACAGTAATTACAAGATATTTAATTAAGGTGTCAAACAACAGTCTAATAGTTCGCATGTTCAGTATAGTAAACATAGAATCAAATTTCATCTATCCACTGAGAGATATTGGGGGTATAGGTTTATCAGAAAAAGTGGAAAAGATAAAATGTGGAAAAATGAAGACGAAGTTAAAAGGCAGGGTTATCGAGATATATAATTTAAGGGGAAGAAAAGTCTTTGAATTTGGTTTTTGGCTACATCCAGATGACTGCATTAAACTTTATGACGAATTAGCCTCAGTTCTCTCAATAAAGAAAAGAAGTTCGAGAAGTGCTTGAATTAATAGGAAGACACAATTATTTTAGCTAGCAAAAATGGGATTTGAAATTAACGAATGCAAAGCGCTTATAGACCGCCTTCTATTTTCGTTGTCTTTAACTCTTCCTCCATTATCGCATATAGTCTTTGAATTAAGTCACCGAGTTTTTCAGCATATTTTCTGGCCAGCACTCTCAGTGTCCCTAAGTTAGCTTCATTATTTGTAATAATCGACAGAGTTGTATTCATTGCGCACCTAGTTATTATTAAATTTCCTCCCTTGAATTCGTAAATCAGAAATTTGGGTTCCTCCAAACTGAAATCATCCCCTATAACTTGTGCTCCCCCAAATGTAGCGGCAATTGTCGCTGAAGCCATCCTTATCTTTGTTTCATCGTCTTCTTGTTCACGAGATGCATAATGAATGAGTTCACCTGTTGGGTCTGATAGTATTACCATATTTATGGTATCCTCAAGCTCGACAAGTTCGCGCAACGTATTGTAAATTTCCATGTATATATCATTTACGTTCAATTTCCTCCCCTACTTAAGAGTAATCGTTTGCTCTTGAACTTCCAAGTGCCCATCCACCTACATTATTAATAATTTTATTTATTAAAAATTTGTTATAATAAAGAAGGTTACCTATCCCACAATTTCTACAGTAGAAAAAGGTTATTTATAAAAAAATATGTTATAATTGAATTACTCTACGTTCTTTAAGCTCTCATGTTAGTTGGCTTAGTGAGAATATTTTTATTCCGCCAGGTATCTTTGTTAGGGTTCCTATATCTCTTCCGACTATGATTTGAAGTTTAGTGTTGGACACTAAATCGATTATACTTTGGTTGAGTATACCATCAATAACTATTACCTTTGCCTCTTCATTCTCTTTGATTGCTTGAAGTTTTTCCTCTAAGTTTTTCAGTTTTCCTGATTCAATTATTTTGTCAACGGTTTCGTCGAGTATAATGAACTTACCAGTACCTAATAGTTTTCTCATATTTAGTAATAGTTTTCTCCGTAACTCTGGGTCTAAATCTATTTCCTTTTTTGGCGCTTCCTCTTCTTTTTCTTCTTTTTTCTCTGCATGTTCTTCTTGCTTTTCTGATTTTACTTCTTTTTCCTCTTTTTCTTCTTGAACTGGAATCTGTTCTTTTTCTCCCTTTTCTTCTTCTCTCATAGCACTGTCCAGTAACTCTAATGCCTTTTCTAAGTCGAGTTTAAATGCATCGGCTGGTATTTTCTTAGCTAGAGCTTTCTTTATTTCTTTTAGTGATAAGTGCTCTACTTCTTTTCCAATGGGGGCTCTCGCTATGTAATCAATGTCTGCGACTTGGAGCAACTCTTTCAATATTAGTAATCCACTTCGGTCCCCGTCAACAAACGCAGTTGATATTTTCTTTTTAGATAATTCTATTATACTTTCGGGGATTCTGGTTCCCTCCACAGCAATGACGTTGTCGAAACCATGTTTCATTAAGTTGATTACGTCGGATCTGCCTTCCACAATTATTATTTCGTCGTCAGTTAGTATTCCTGGTCCCGCTGGGAGTTTCTCAGGGCCATATAGGATTATTTTTGATTTTTTAGCTTCTTCCTCTACTCTCCTTAGTATATCAACACTCTCGGGAGAAACTAGGTCGTCCCATCTTCTAAGTATATCTGCTGCTCTCTTTATTATTGCGTTTTTCTTCGCTTTTCTTATATCCTCTATCTTTGCTATAACTATCTCTGCTTTACTGGGCCCCACTCTGTCAATTGTTTCTAACGCGGCTGCGAGGATTGCTACTTCTAATTTTGATAAATTGCAGGGAATCTCGATGTTAGCGTATGTCTTACCGTCTTTGTGTGAGACTTTTACGTTAATTCTCTCAAGTTTGCCTATTCTTTGGAGTTCTTGTAAATCTAAGCTTGATGGGAGTAATCCATCTAATTGCCCAAATATCGCTCCTATTATATCGTGCCGCTCAACTATCCCGTCTACGAACATCTTTGCTGTTATGATATATTTTACTAGAGGTGAATACGAGTATTCTTCGCCCATTTTGTCTTCCTCCTAACATTATATCACACTTCAATTTAATCATTAATCGATAATTTTAATTACTCGAAATTATATGAAGTGTATACACATTAATTATGGAGTTGGGCTTATAAAAAGTTATATAAAAGTTTTTTCAATCACCCCACTACTTAAATATTTTGTCGATCTCCTCTGCGAGTTCAATATACTGCATTTCCTTTTTATTCACTAACCTGAGGTTGTAAACTAATATGTGTTTCTTGCTTATTATTATGTTCAACTCACCAGATTCCGTTGTGGCTTTTATCACGTTTGGTTCTACATTTGACCCAGTTAAACCGCTCATAATCTTGTTTGAGTCCTCAACAATATCAAGAGCCATTTGAATGAAATTCCTTGTGCCCTCCTCATCTAGAGTTGTTTTGATAACTTCACCGCTACGCGTGAATAAAACAATCTCTTTAACGCCTATCCTTTGTAGTTTATTAAATAGACTCTCAACCTCGCCCGCCATTTCACAACACCAATTATGGACCAATAGAAACTCTCTTTAAAAGAGCTATCGAAACCCAATAAGCTTGTCCACTAAATTCTAAACGTATACTATGCAAACCATATAATGGCGATTCACCAATAGAGCCATAAATGTCCTCATATGTAGCTTCATAAACAGCGATTACTCCCCCTTCATACGCTGTAAATGGAACAACGCCGATAGGATCATACATTGATATATTTTCATCGAAAACGAAGAGATGCCCAGCATCATCCGGATTAGTTATTCCAGGAATGTAAACAATTATTTGGAATGTCTCATTCAAATATACTGATGGATATCCGTCAATAGCTCGCGGAGCGAAGACTCTAATAATAGGAGCTAACGATACATCAACAAGGTTTCTTGGTCTCAAGGAAGGCGGTAAGTACATCATGAGGTTTGGGAAAACATTGTAGTTAACCCAAAAGCCTAATCCAGGGTCGTACACCTCTAGCCAGAGGAATATGTGTTGAGCGGGGATAAACTCCGTCATATCAATAGTGGAGTTGTATCTTCCATCTAGGTATCCAAAGCCTATCCTAGCTGGCACTCCATAGTATCTTAAAATTAGAGCTTCAGTGTACAGGAAATAGAGAATTGCACCACCACCGTTGGAAACAAACCATGCAACTGGATCTGCGCCTTGGGGAGCCATCTCATCAGTTACGGAAAAATGGGTAGCTAAAAATTTTGCCACTCTACCCACATAATCGAAGACGCTCTCAAAGTCCTGGGGATAAAGAGAATTTGCCAAGTCTCTCACTTGGGTATACTTGTCGAAATACCCCGGAGGCACTTCAGTGAACTTAGCGAGATCCTCGTGGGTGCTAGCCAGGTTAATTGTATCCACAACCCCCGCAGAATGCGTTCTGACATATTCTTTTGGGGTGAAGATCCCAGTTAAACTATAACTAAAGGAAATCCTAGCGGGAACATTAACCCTCAATGATAATGCTGCTCCACCACTGTTGTCATCTTGGAATGTACTATAAGATACGCTTACTGTTCCTCCATGTAGAGGTGTTGCGTCTTCTGTAGTTGGATATGTATAATAAACACCTACAGGACCTGCATTTAACGTTGGTATAAACAATCGGTTAGTATCGTTTACCTCTACATCCTTTTTAAGGACGGTATACATTACATCATAGGATGGTGTCGGTCCAGGAGAGTAATCAATTAGATCTGGGCCAGAGAAACGCCAACCTTGCCCATCAATGTATACATCTAATCCCGCGATCTTCCAAACTAATGGTTCAACGCTCCCATATACGTAGAAATCAGTTGTATTAGGTAGCATCCCCGACAAGAGTTTATCAGGATCATTTAGTTCAGGGTACTCTTGAGACAAGTCGCTATTTTGAATCAAATCTGAGAGATTGTTTAGTAATTCATCTAAATCTGGTGGGATCGTGGCTCGATTATGTTCTTCAAACCAGTCACGATCATATTTTCCACTAACATCAACTGGGTTGTAATCAGCGTGAAAATAAAATACCCCAATTACAGATGATACTAAAAGCAATATAATGACAATTAACGGCGGCACACTTAAACTACGACTTTCCTTTCTCTCTTTTATAACAGGTATTTTCACTTTGACCAATAATAGCACCTAAAATTAAAACCTAATTACAATTCAAAAATTTCTTAGTTGATAATAATATCAAGTTAATTGCTATGTAATATTGTCGAATTTCTTAAACTAGAATATATCAAGAAACTTTACTTAAATCTTAAATAATACACAATTGGAAAAAGAAAACGTTTAAAAAGCATTGTAAAGAGGAGGAAAATATTGTAAAAAACTATTTAAATTCAATTCTGGGCTAGCCTATCTTACCAATTAAGAATTTTCTCAGCGGTGCACTCATTTCTTCCGCATATTTTCTGGCGACTTCTTCGTATAGACTATTCAAAATAGAAACCGCTAGCAACAATCCCGAACCAGACGCGTACGCTCCAAATATGTCCGCGATACCCGCAATGAGCCCAATCAGTATCCCACTAAAACCAGCTGCTACATTAACATAAGGTCTTAAATAATCAGTTATTACCCTCTTTGTTCTCCTCAAACCTGGAATGCCCAATCCCGAAGACATTAATTGTTCAGCTATTTTTTCTGGACCTATACCCGCGATTTCAACCCAAGTTAATGCAAAATAGTAACACGACACAACTAATATCAAGAGATACCCTATTGCTTGATATGGATTCTCAATACTATGAAGTATACCGTTTGGCGGAACCACAAAGTAAGCTAAGCCCCCTGTGGGAATTGGCCTTCCATTCTCCACTATCCAGCTCCCCAGCAAGGACACGAAAAAGTTTCCATAATACCTGTTCCACAACATTTGCGAGAAGAACATGATGTTAGCAAAGAGAGCTCCCGCAAGAATAACTGGAACATTCGAGGAGAACATGAATTTTAAGGGATACCTGAACCTAAATCTATGAAGCTTATGTTCAACTGGGATCTCTATCTTCATTGTTTCAAAGTAGATAATTATTATTATCATCCCGATAGTTGTTGTCAAACCGATTAGATCAGGTAGGCCATATCTAACGATCAGGTCACTAACTGAACCCCCACCTAATAGTGCTTGGAACAATGCTGGAATTATCCCATGGAAGTACCCGTCTCTATCCATCACAGGCGAAAAAAGAGCCCATACCATCCTGCTTGCCACACCCGCTACAATGAACAGAGAAATCCCAGAGCCAAAACCCCAACCCTTTTGAACAAGTTCATCCAGCATTATTATCATTATTCCCGCTACAATCAACTGCAAGATGACAAATGTTGCGGTAAACATGTTCAATTTCCCATAAGCACCGCCAAACACGTACACAGAGGATTCAAAAACAGTCATTATTATAGCCATAGCTTTTGATGCTTGATTAAAGAGTTGTCTATCATCGGGGTTAGTTAAATCAACGTTGATCATTTTGCTACCGACAAGGATCTCAAGGATTAAACCACCAGTTACAATAGGACCTATACCAAGCTCAGCAAGTGTACCTCTACTCGAAGCTAATATTACTCTTAGTGTCCAAAATATGTCTACTCCCGCACCTCTCTCTATTCCGTATATTGGCACGTTTGTCATAACTAGATAAATCAGTACGGCCATTCCCGTCCAGAATAACTTGGCTTTGAAACCAGGCTCCCTCTCAGGCTTTTTTATACTTGGAAGAATTTTTGCTACTGGCGCAACTAATCTTAGGAATAATGATGGCATCGTATTCCCTCGGTTTGTAAATAGTAACCTGAAACACTATATTCAATAACATTATTGTATCTTTACTATTTTGCTTTCTTCTTAAATCAAACTACTTTCTAAAATTAAAGATTAACCTATTCAAAGAGATAAACATTTATAGTAGAAAGCAGGGTTCTCGAGAATAAGTAGATTAAATGAAAAAAACGAATTTAACTGTCTTAACCTATCTTTTGTAGAACATCCTCAAGCTCGTTTGGGGACAGTATAACTGTCCAATCGCCTTTATTGAGGTTTATTAGGCTTTTACTAACCTCTTCAATTAAGTATAGCAATGCTTTTCGCTCATTAACAGTTTCAATGAAGCCTTCCTTGTCCTCAAAAACGTATTGAACTTGTTTCCAGAGTCCTGGTTCAACTTCGTATAGTGCAAACACGTAATAGGGTGTTTGGATAATAATACCTGTTTTATCGAGGGCTTCTTTTAGGCTATTAATGATTTCTTCTGGGGAGGCAATTTCATCTGACATTTTAAAAACACCATAAGAATTTACTTAAGTTCACATTTATATTAACTTTGGTTCTATTTCAATTGTTATGGAAAATTATATAAAAAATTGATGGCTTCTAATTTGATTTAATAAAATTAATTTTGGTGTCTTGAGAAAGTTGATCTATCAAAAGGTGACATTGAATTGGATCTAAACGACGAGGAAAACCTAAACTTCCTTAGAAGAACCTTTATATATCTCGTGGATAGACTCGTGGGCGATGGAGGATTCCAAATCGCAATAGCTCTCTTGAACCAAGGAAACTTAACTGATGAGCAACTTTCGGAGATAACAGGGATACCTATAACGACAGTTAGGAATATTTTGATTACACTTCAAAACCTTGGCTTGCTTACGTTGATTAAAGAGCGACAGAAAAATACGGGTTGGATAAACTATTATTGGCACATTGAACCATTAGCAGTTAAGAGGTTTTTCAAGGATAGATTAAAGGAGTCAATAATAAATTTGAAGAAATACTATGAAGAGTTAAATAACGAGAATTTTTACTATTGTCAGGAGTGCCACATAACATATACGCGGGATGAAGCCGAAGCAAACGATTTCAAGTGCAAGGTTTGCGGGTCAGAATTATTCCCGCTAGAGAGACCAAAGAATCTTGAAAAATTGTTGCAGAAATTGATTGACAGGTATAAAAGTTTAAAGTAAAGTTTCACACGTTCGGGATGATGAAGCCTAGCCCCAGAATGAAATACATGATTAGCTTGCGACGCACTGACCGACAAATTTTTGAGACACTGGGCATTAGAGGGGATTGCAATTATTGTTGATTACTTTGGTTAGGTGACGTAATTGGAAGAACCATTGAAAATATTGACTAGAGAAGCGGAAAAACCCTATGTAAGGATTAGAGGAATTTATTCAACAGCCCTAACGAAAATTTTTTTGGACAACGGTTATGAAATTGTTCAGCCCAGCCAAGAAATAATGGAGAGATTCAATCTCGAAAACAAGATATTATCCCCACACATTGACATTAAGGACCTAGAGAATAAACAAGGAGTGCTCATTGAAACCTTTCCAAAATTTAAAGATGCCATAGTTAAACTCTTCTTCGAAACATTAGAGGATATAGCCATAAGATACGAAAAATTTCAGATAGGCTCAATATACAAGGGGGTAATCTATAGGCCTGCACCATGGGGAGGTTACATAGTGAAACTGACACCAAACATGGAGGGGTATCTCCCAGAAAACGAACTCGAAGGCAGAAGTTTCGCTATAGGTGATACTATCTTAGTTGAAGTCAAAAAAACTCGAAGCAACCACGGATACCCCCTTCTCTCCACGAAAGTTAGCGTTCCAGGAGACATAGCAGTATTAATCCCTGAGGAAACAGTTAGAATCTCGCATAAGATCAAGGGCCCAATTCGTTCAAAACTGCTAGAAATAGGGCAAATAATTAGGCCAGATGGTTGGGGAATAATATGGAGGACTAGTGCAATCTATGCAGATATGGATGAGTTAAAAGAGGAGATTGATAGACTTTTAGAGGAAGCTAATAAGATGGGTGAGTACGCGTTAAAGGCTCCTGCACTAACAAAGCTAAGAGAAGGGTTAGACAATCTTGAAATCGAATTTCCATTAAGTGCAAAGAAAAAGCTTGATAAAATAAGGGCAGAAGTAATACCAACTGTTAACGGTCACCACTGGCTAAAATCATACTCCAACTCGCTAACCGAAATCGTGGACTTCGCGGAGAAAGTCTTAGCTAACAAGGTTGAGATCAATGTGCTCAATGAGGGTATCCTCGAGTACGTTAAAAAGACCCGTTTCCCAAAAATCGGGGACCTAATAAAAATCCACCACATAAAGATATCTGGGAGAGAAATAATATTGGGACCAGCCAGACTAGCTTACATAAAGAATGGAGACAGTAATCAACCACTATTAGCAATGTTTAGAAGGTTTAAACCAGGAGGCTACTATGATGGCATTGACGCACCAAAAGAAGTTGGGGACTATGGAATAACAATAGCGAAAATAGAAGATGAGAAATTGGTCACTGTATACTACGATGTCAATGACAAATTAAAGGGAATCTATGTGAACATAAATACACCCATAGAAGCTTACGGTCACCACCTCAGATACATTGACTTAGAAGTAGATGTTGTCGTAAACGTAAACGGGGAAATAAAAGTACTTGACACCCAAAAACTAAAAGAATTCAAGGAAAATAAGAACATCTCAGAGAAACTTTTTAATAAAGTCATGGAAAAAGCCGAAGAATACAAGGAATGGCTATCTACTACGGGAATACAAGAGATAATGGATCTCTGCAGCGAGGTAAAAGAATCTCTTGCAGAAGAAGAGGAAGAAGATGAATTTGAAGAGGAATTCATGTAAAAAACTATCATTTTTATTTTTGATCACTATCGTTTTTGCTACTACCTTCAGATGATTCTGTGCTTGATTCTCCGCCCTCATCAACGGAAAGAACATTACTTAATTCCTCATCTATAGCGACAACAATTGCTTGAGCTATCGCGTCTTCTAAAGATAAAGAGGGGCCGGTCTCCTCGACACTCTCCGATTCGGATTCTTCCGCTTCCACAAGGTCAGGAATATCCTCCAAATCAATATTAGCTCTCCTCTTTCCCCTACGAGCACTAGTAGGAGTCTCAACGGTTTGAACAATAGGTGTCGCGGAAGAAAGCATACTAGAAACAATGTCTCTTATTCTTGCTTCAAGCCTCTTAATCATATCCTTTAACTCAGAAATCTCCTTCTCCGTTAATTTACCCTCCACTTTCTCTTTTTCACTAGGTAAAACCCCGGAAACCTGCTCTATCGCAATATTAACAGCCTTTTCAAGCGCTTCATCTATTCCACCAAAGATATCCGTCAAATAAACCAATTTGTCAAACAACTCTTGATCAACAATAAAATAAATCTTATAGTGCTTTTTACCACTGACCTCGAAACTGCCAAGAATCCTGCTAAAAGGGTCATCACTTGACATCAAAAACAACCAGTACCAAAACTAGAAATTTGAGGGCACGGGCACCCCCCGTTCCAGAGCCGACGGCACCAGCCCTTATCCGGAACCTAGGCTAGCCCCCGATTACACCGAAGCGCCACGGTACCGGCTATGACTTACTCCCTTCCGGGCATCGTCGTTCCGCCGCCGCATAAGCGGGCCTAGAGAACTCCCCCCTCCGAGAGAGTTCTCTAGGCGTACCGCGACCCTCGGTGCTCGGGAGTTCATCGCTTCGATTCCGGCCCGGGCTGGCCCAATCGGCTCCTTCCCGGGGGTGTTCGGGTCCGGCATCTGGAGGATTTCCGGCCGCGGCTTATTGCCGCGGGAGGGACCCCCAGCCCCTCACCCTATCCCGTGCCTTTCTCATTCTTCTTTATTATATAATGTATTTGGGAAATAAAGAAATTAAAATTTGGTTTCTTTTTAGATTCTGGTTATTGAGACTACTTCTGCTTCGGCGCCCTCTATTGTTGACAGTTTTTCTTCTATTTCGTATGCTAAGCCCTCTTTTTCGG
>JAGSHR010000007.1 GCA_029855985.1 Candidatus Njordarchaeota archaeon | reverse complement strand
ATAGTAGATTACTTTCGTTGACACTTGACCATAATCATTGTATGTTGCGTCCGGCCACCCTGTGTTAGTTCCATTGAAGAAAACTCTCACGTGAGTATTAGGGAGAACCGCAGCTAGTCTTAAGTAACGATTACTATCAGGAACCACCAAGTTTATCTCTTTTCCAAAGAAGTATTCACTACCATAACCTGATAGACCATTTGATACATCCTGAGCATAGTTAGTTTGTATTGTCGTAATAACTATTGGTTTATTGCTCTCAACGATCGCTATACCCCATTCCTCGTGCCTTAACTCGTATGTGTAAGCGTAACCTCCCGTACAAACTGGAGTTGTCACATACCAGTACCACCTGTGATCTTGACCATTTGCACCACTTGGTAATCCAGAACTTCCTCTAACTGTAATATAGTCATCTCCATCCCCATCATATAATGGATTTTGCCCTTTCCAATAGAGGTATAGCCACAAGTTATCGGTACCATTCCAATACAAGTTTACCATATAGTAGTAACCGCCTGGAAGCATTAGTGTGGTTTCATTCCAGTTTCCAACGTTTGGATTATTTCTGTGAGTGACGCCTGGAGTTCCTTCAGGGGGTAACTGTGCCGAGATACGTGTAGTATTTTTCCCAATAATATGATCTAGAAGTGAGGTTATACATATACCTAAAGATTGTTACATTAAAGTCAACGGGGTTAGATGAGGCGTTCTTGTATAAGTCAACGGCTACAACTAATGGGTACTCCGCTGGATCTTCCTTGTAAACTTTTGTTTGGTATGCGTTCAATGTGCCAGAATCGGTGTAGAAGGTATCGAAGCCCCCAGTGGTGAAATTGTAGACCTTCAATGTTACATTGAACTCTGTGTTGTCCTCTAGAGCCGCAATTGTGAACTTATTCAAGTAGGGGAACACGAACTTCTTGTTATCAAGCCCCTTAATAATACCCAACGTGTTATCAGCTATGAGACCCGCAATTATAGTAACGGGCTTATCTGCTATAATCTTAACGATATCATTCTCAAAGAATGAAGGGGAACCTGGAGTTTCAGTGGTATCATAATAATAGTAACTTGTTGTTGTTCGAGTGTCACCAGCACCGTGAAACCAGACATCGCCAAAATTCAAGGTTAAATCGAAAGTGTCATCACCGTCACTTAGATCTATGACTTTAACGTGTGTGTTATTGTAATAAGCCGAGATAAACATGTCTCTAGGAACCCATGTGATGAGCTCTGTTCCAAAATAGGAGTAAAAGTCATCGTCTGAAGTATGATCTGCACCGTAGCTATTAGAGTAGACAGAACCAATATCACCGACAAGTATAGTAACTGTTTTACTAGCCTCAATTTTAGTTAGATTGTATGGTGACACACCGACAGTTGGGAATCTTATCATGCCGTTTGTGTCGGCTACCACATCTAGGGCTTTCTCCCATGTACCAGTTGATCCATTATATCCGTAGACTATGATTCTTGTGTTGTCGTACCATAGAATAATTTTTATGTGGTCCCTGCTACCGCTGTAGCCTGAGTACATTGTAGTTGAATCGAGCCATACGTAGGTTACGTTGGAGGGAACCGTATAATAGGGTTGTGTCGTTAAGTAACCCCTATTGAATAGTTGTTGTCCGTTTACTCTGACGTCAATGCCGCCGCCTATGAGTAATTTAACATCGTAGAACTTGTTTTGCACCTCGTAACCCCATGATCCAGAATTTACTACCAATGAGTGATTCTTATCGTTTATTAAAGTAGCGCTCGTTGTAACATTTATGTCGCTCCAATATACGTAGTAAATTTTTGTTTCGTGGGCAGAAAGTGTTCCTATCCAAGTTACGTAAAGGGACTTGTAGAATGAGGCGTTATAGTATGTTACGTTCCATAATTGGTACGGTAACTCTTTTCCTGAAGAATTATCAAGCACCATAATTGTTCCAACTCTCGCTTGCTCTGGTTGGAATGATAGATGAACGGTTATTGGCACAGCATCCCTATTGATACCACTATTCTCTGTCACGGTTACTTTCACTCTATACTTCCAGTTCGTGTTATACCAGTCTGATGGCACTTGGTTACCTGTTGTCTCGTTGTGTACAGGGTAAACATCTATAGTTCCATATGCGCCAGTTTGTAAGGGTTTAAAGTTGTTATTGTTTGAGAACGCTGAATTGGTGGGAGTCGGCAATGTAGTCGCAATGGCCTCCTGTGTTCCCGGATTATACAACGCTGGTACAACTAGTAGTGCTACAACTGCAAGTGTTAAAAAAGCTATTTCCTCAATTTCCAACCTCCAAATTGAATTTTTTTTAGTGCATTAAACTAAATTGATTTTCAATACAAAGATATAGAATAATCTATAAATAAAAATGTATTCTTCTT
>JAGSHR010000224.1 GCA_029855985.1 Candidatus Njordarchaeota archaeon | reverse complement strand
GTATATATTTCATTGGAGCCCGCCTCGAGGCTATTCTATGTGGATTATTAGAGTAATACTGGTATTTATAAAGGCGGGCTCCTCTAAAAACCTTAATGGGTAAATAAAAGAAAGCAATTAAAAATTATTTGACAAACCAAGAAAAAATAATTATTTGATGGAACAGAAGTTCCAAAAAATTATGTTAAAAACGTTGAAATTAAGAAAAAATAAGTGCTTTTGCAACTTTATGGAGTATGCTTAGCTAGGCTTTTTTCTTACAACAATTATCACTAGTATTACCAGAAACACTGTGGCTATGCTGATTACAAATTCTAATGGAATTGATGTCTTATTATATGTTGATCCTTCTTGTTTTTGAGTTTGATTAAAAGTCAATATTACTCTGATAAGTATGGAATCTGACGCTGTTTTTCCCGACGTGTCTATTACTTTAAGAGAAATTATATAAGTGCCGCTGTTTTCAAAAGTTAAATTATAATTTGTTTCGTTAGGTGATACTATTGCTATTAATGTTTCATTGACATAAATTTCGTAGTGATCAATACCGACATCATCGCTTGCATTCCAAGTTATAGTCACTGTTGTAGTGTTTAGAACAGTTTCATTACTTGGGGACAATATGGAGATTCTTGGCGGTTCATCAGCAATAACAATGAAATTGGAAACAGAAATCATGTTGATTAGTGGGTAAGAATCTTCCTGATAGGGCGTATCTCCAATTCCATCCTTGTTTACGTCAGTTCCCTGGTAATCGCTCCAATAGTTACCTGTATAGTTTTCATATATAATGCCGCCATACTTGTACGTGACTTTAATCGGAGAGTAAAATCTGTTGTTTTTGCAATCAACCATTATATATTGATATTCATTGTCTATGAAATTGTTTAGATATATTGTATTATTATTAGAGTATATTAATTCTAACCCATATTTGTTGCTTGTTATATTATTTCCGTAAACTGTGTTGAATGTTGAATTGTATATTCCAACCCCAATTAGATTTTTAGTCAGCGTACTATTAGCTATTATTGTATTGTTCGTTTTCCAAAGTTCTATTGCCACGGTGGTATTTTCTATTTTTTGCTCTTTTATTGTAATATTGGAACTTTTCACTATAACAATCTGCCCTGCTTCGTAGTCAATTACTATATTTTCTGCCCCTTCAAGGTACACGAGTGGTTTATAATTCACGGTGTCACCTTGAAACGAATTGTTATATGAGTCCCATAGGAGTATTCCACATCCAATAAACGTATTGCCTTTTAATGTGTTGTTGTCTGAGTAATCGAAGCTTATACCATATCTATTTTGGCTGATCTTATTACCATTTACCATGTTGTTTCTCGAATATTTTAGATATATACCGTTCCATTGGTTTTCCGTTATATTATTCTCGTAGATATTGTTGGCCTGGGAATTTTCTAAATTAACGCCTTCCCAGTTTTCCACAATTGTGTTTCTGTATATCACATTGTTCCATGATGCACTTAAACTTATTCCTGTCCACGCATTTCCCATAACAATGTTTTGATAGATTTCGTTATAATTAGAATCAGTGAGCTTTATTCCATTCCAATCGTTATATGAGACATTATTGCCATATATCTTATTGCCGTAGGAGCCTTCGATGTTAACACCATCCCAGTTTTGGAATATCTTGTTCCCAAATACAGAGTTATTATTTGAATATTTTATCTTTATCCCATGCCAGTTGTTCTTAATTTCGCTTTCATAAAAGAAGATTTTAGATGAACCTTCCAAATATATACCAGCATAAAACCAGTCTGTAAGGGTGATATTATATATCGTTACATTATTTACAAAATCAATGTAGATTCCATACCTACTGCTACTATTATAAACTCCATCTACTAGATGACCTTCCCCATTAAGAATAACATCACTCGCATTGATGTATATACCAACATTGTTAGTACAATTCAAGATATCAAAATTAAGCTCGTAGTAACCTGGGGAATCAATCACCATGCAATACGATGAAAAAGTCATCGAATCTATCACTTCGTTATTACTCGCACTGTTTGAATATTTTTCGTAACTGTATATTCCCCCTACATGATTTGATTCTTTTGGATGCCCCAGTTTGCTCCAAGATGCTTTATATTTTAAATTATCTACTAATCCAGCTTTTGTTGATAGTTTACTGTACTCCATTTGATACCCTACATAAGAAACAACATAAAATTGGGCAACCAAGGTCAACAGAATAAGAAAGGACATCCACTTTTTCACTCATGCTCACCTGAACTAATCAGACAAGAATACAATAATATAGCATTTTCGATAAAATATATACTAAATTTCCTTTTTTTAAACTTTTTTTAACTTTAATTAAAATAATCTGAGGTTATTGCAACTATGAAAACACTTCGACACATCAGCCTTAGAAACGTTCCATGTATTGTTAAGCATATGCCAAACCAAAGTCCAAAATCCAAAAAATGTTTCTCAAACGGCCAGGTGAGTCAATAAATATAAGAAGAAATACATTTAACATGTTTTGATACAAGCTTTATTGTGTCAGACACCGGGTATTCCTCATCCTTATCGGCGTACTGGGCTCTCATCATCCACTAACCATTAAAGTTATCCACTTTTATAAAACTTTAACACGCGCTACAGAAAAAGAAGACTGTTGTTCAGTTAAAGTGGAGCGCTCGGTTAATTTAAGGCTTTTTTTCAACCATTTTGCAACCGTCCATTATTAAGTCTAGCTCTCCATTTTCGTTTTCGAGTATTATTCCTCCCCAATGTTTACCGGATAATTTCACGAATTTTCCTTCTCTCTCATCTCCTAGTTCTGTTAGCACTTTCACGTGTTTGCCTTTTAACCCCGAGTATTCTGACCAGATTTCCGCTATTTCTTCTCTTCCATCCTTATCTTTGCTCATTAGTAGATTCAAATAGTGATTTATGTAGGCGATCAACGTTTTTATTAGTGTACTTCTATCGTTTTGATTTAAGAAGCGGGACAATATGTCGATTACACTTGTGGCTTTTTCTTTCAAATAAGAGTATTCTTCGGGAAGGGATTTCATGGAGTTATTCACGTTTACGGCAAGTTGTACTACTATGTAGTCTATATCCCTGCCATTGTTTCCATATCTTATAGTTACACTTCCGATTTTTTTGTTGCCTACTACAACATCGTTTAAATATTGGGGAACCGCGTCTATATTAATCATTCTCAGTGCATCAGTAATAGCGAGAGTGTTCACTAGGTGAATTAGTCGATAACTAACTTGGTAAATGTTCCATTTGAGTTGCCTTGAGACCCTCTTTCTAGTGTTTTGATCCAAGAGATAACCAAGATATATTCCACCTATCGGTGCGTACCACTTGTCGCCGTTGCACCATTTAGCATCCTCTAATGTATCCGCGATGCAAATAAACCCCTCAACCCTATTTTTTCCGTTATTCCACATACCCAACATGTAATCTATCAGTGAACTAGTCCTATGTATGTACAACCTATTCAGATCAACAATTTGTACTACCCTCCTACTTCTTCTGAACAAACCATCAACCATTCTGTCGCCCCTGAAAAATCCTCTCTAACCACTGGATATTACTTGGTCTAAAAAAATAATACCCCAGTTTCTTTAAACAATCTCAACCTTGTGAATTTATTATATTTATTAAATCTTGAAGTAATAGAAGTTATAAATTAATTTAAAAATTTCCCACCGGCTTCTAATAAAAATGAATTATAAATAAAAATAATTAAATATGACCATCACATAAAAAATTAGTTTATTGATAATCCCCTATAGCGAAATTAGATACAATTACTCTAACAAACCTAAAAAATTTTGCTCTGGAAATCTTCAAAACTCTCGGGTTTCAATGCCCAAAATGCTAGAGAGAAGCGATAACTCCTCACTTATGTCCCCAAAAGCAACAACAACATGGTTACCCATCGGCATTCTTAAAGCATTAATTGCATTTCCTTCAAGCTTGATTGTGACTTGCGTCCTACACAACTCGTCAGAAAAAGGTTTACCATCCAGTATTACTCCATTTCCAATATACATTTTCTCTATTTTAGGATCAATTTTAAACAAGGTGACCTTCTCCCCTTCAGCTAATACACCTTGAACACCAATTCCCATCCCAGATTCAAAGTGAGTGCGAAGCGTATAATTCCTAGTCAAACGTGTAGCAATCGTACAGTGAGCAATTGTTATCTCATCACCATTGATTTTCAAAGTATTCGCCATAAACGCGGGTTTCCCCGTTAATAACTGAGCAATTCTCATTGAGATAACAGATGGTACATCCCCCTCGCAACCAGCGGTTAAACCCTCATCATTAAAAACAGCTAAGGATAAACATGGTGTAGTTTTCAATTCTTTTATTAAATCAAAACACCTTATCGTAAAAAAGTCACCACCGTGCTCTTTAACTAGGTCACTCAAAACCTTGTGAATTTTCCCAACTCTAACGAATTCTCCTTCCTTGATTTCAGTTGTTTTCGGGGATTTCTCTAACCCCAATATATCCAGATGGGGCGATGTGTCATTGTACCTATCAACTATTTGACTTAGGTCTATTTTTTCTATTTCTACCCCTAGTTTCTGCTTAATAATTTCCCTAAAGGGTCGACTATATACCAGCCAAGGCGAAGGGTCACCAAACATTATTAATTTGGAGTCGCCGAGCTGCTTAATGGTTTTCAATACCTTAATAAGCTTCCCTAAGTCTTGGATATCGGTATTTACTACTGTATAAGCTTTACCAGTTTCTTGCAGGGTTGATATAGCCTCCATTATAGCGGGGAAAGAGTTGTAATACATTGTCCCAATTAAAACAATATGTGCTTTTGATTTAGCCAAGTTGATTATTTTGTCTTCTGAGCCCCCCGTGAGCACCGGTGTTATCACGATATCTAAACTTATTTTATCAATTGTTTCAGCTACTTCTTTCGCTACACTAGCATCATGAATAACCTCGGTCTCAAAGTCTACGATATCACTGAAGTTTGATCTTATCTCTTTATCCCTTATCTTAGCGGATTCTAAACCTAGCTCCGAAGAAACTGGAATATAACCAATTTTCATAGAAGCACCTTTTTTGGTTTGGAGAAACAGTTTGGTTTCCGATATTGATTAGAATATTTAAAATAAAAACATTAATGCATAGCGTTCGCAATGTCCAATCATCATTAATGATGCATTCACCGCAGTGTTTAACACTTCTTAATCAATTGTTCCGCCGTTCTAACAGCTTTCTTCAAATAAGGTAAATCTATGCCAGGCGGACCATAACCCAATAAAAATAGGTTCCTCGTTTTTTCAGTTACTTTTGCATACTCTCCATCTCTATATATAGTCGCGGAGATAACGTTGCCATCCGCGTCCACTATAATGGGGAAATTCTTTGGGACAGTTATTTTTTTACCCCCTATTATGACGAGTTCCTCTGTCCCCTCAGCTGGCTTTAATTCTAGGGGAAACTTTAACTTGTCCAAGTCGAATAAGCCAAAAGTTATGAGTGTTTTTACTGATGCGGCATTCATTGCATCTACAGCAGGGTTAATGCGAGGCAAAGTTTTGCCCCTCAGAAGTCTTCTTATAAGTGCTTCGCTTGAGGGTCTTTCTTTAGTTGGGTCAATTCCGATTTCCCAGAAGAAGTCCCTATAAGCTCTAATTATCTCGTTTGATAATAGTTTCTCTCTGTTCCATTGTTTCCTGGCTTCTTCTTCAATTTCTTTAATGAATGGGCATTCTCTTTTTCTGTTATTAATCTCCTTGATTACGGTATAAAAAATGTTTAGGGAAGGGTATTTGTTGTTTACAAGTTCCAAGAGTTTTCACCCTAATCTAAGCGTTATTTACGCTTTTTGACCGCTACAACAAGTATAATCAAAACTAATATCACTCCCAGTATAATTAGGAAAGTTTGGTTTTTTAATAGGGTTGCTAGCGTGCTTTCACCTGTTTGCCCATTTTGGGTTTCGTTTTCTCCCCCACCGCTTGGTGGAGTCTCGCTTGTCTGTTCCGCGGTTACATTGTATACTAATAGGATTTCCCGCGCGTTTCCCGCATTGTCAATTGCAATGATTGTTATAGTGTGTACTCCCTCACTTAGACTAAACGTATACGTGGTTTCCCCAGTGACGTCGATTGTTTGGTTTCCGTCTATCACGATTAAAACTTTTGAGACACCGAAATTATCAGTTACGTTAAAGTGCAACGTGAAGTTAGCTCCAACCTGGGAGTTATTGTAGGGGAACAAACCCGTGATTATTGGCGGCGACCTATCCCTAATTATTATAACACTGTCAGCTGACGCATTGCCAAACACATTTAACGCTTCCACCGTGATATTCCATACACCATCCGTCGGTAGGTAAACAGTATAATTCGTTACTGTTGGCTCAATGCTCGGTTGTATTATTGTTCCATTTCGATAGATCCTAATTTTTGTGATTCCATATTCATCCGTGGCGTTCCATGCTACTACGGTCAACGTGGTATTAACATATGTTGTCACATTTGGAAATGTTATTGTTAAACTTGGTTTACTCAAGGTTAATGGGTGCGTTGATAAGAGGAATAAACCTGAACCTTGTATAGCCTTGACAACCACATAGTACCTCCCAGTCTCAGAGACCGTTTTCGAAATGTGCTCTACACCTCCCAACTGGGTTGAGTTTGAGTAATCAAAGAGGACCGGTTCACCGTAACTGTTTGGCTTTGGGCCATACACGTAGAGGTCCAAATTAACACCTTGGGGAACATAAAGGTATAACTCCAAGGTATCACCCGCGTTTAAATCGATATACCTCGCGAATACGTGTCTATCAAATTTGTGAGTCCTATCGTAGATCCAAGCTTTCTCGTAACCAGTTGTGTTAAGAGGTTTAGTTAAAGCTTCAACCGCTGCGTCGATTTGAAGAAAGCCAAAACCTTCAACGTTATCCCTCCAGCCATTAACAGAGTAAGTTTCCCAAGCCGTCATCAGCAACGCCATCTTCACCAAGAAGGCTTTTGAATCAACTAGGCTTGCCGGATCATAATCCCAGGAACTATACCCCCCAAGAACTTGAGCAAGAATAGCAGCTGCACCTGCAACGTGAGGCGCCGCCATGGAAGTACCTTGATAAAACACTAAATCATTTTGAATCTCTGTTCCATATTCCTCATAGTCATTGGTATCAGCCGCAGCAATTAGTTTCTCGGGCTTGTTTAAGAGGTTATTGTATATTGCACCACCAGGGGCAGAAATATCCGGCTTAGTGGTGTTCGAATTAGAAGGTGTACCTCTACTGGAATAAGAAGTTATGAAGAAATCATCGTCAGTCGCCGCCACAGTAATTACACCATCAACCTCGGCGGGGGAACCCATTTGCTCACTTTCGGATAATCCATAATTCCCGTAATTGCCTGCAGCTACAACAACCACTATACCCTTATGGATCAATTTACTAACCGCGAGATCAACATCTGTACTGATTGCGGGTAAACCGCTTGAATCAACGGTTACCCAACTGTTTACTGAGACTAATATGTGATATGCCTCAGCGTTGTTATATATCCAATTCAAACCATCTAATAGTTGTGTTGTCGTTCCTAGTGCTCTAACGCCCACAATTTTTACGTTGGGTGCAACTCCGGCATATTTAACGGTACTATCATAACTAGTCTCTAAATGCAGGCGATAAGAGAGATTACCCGTATTAGATGCATCAAATATAATGTCTACGGTCCAGTAACCAAAATCACTAGTTGATGACACAGTATAATAAATGTGGAAAGGATCAGTGTTATCTGTAGCTCTAGTTAAACCATTTGGATCAACTAGTTTTATGGATTTAATAACGATCCCTGAATCGGCTTCCCACTCTAAAGTCGCGTTAATGTATCCTGTGTTGTTAATATAAAACTTCACAGGAAAATAGAAGTTCTCCCCAGTAGTTGTAACTTGGTAATCTTTGAATTCAAATACTCTGTCGTCGTCTCCGTCGCCGTCTGGGTCTCCTGTGTATGGGGCTCCAGCTGCTATTGATGCTACGTGTGTTCCGTGCCCATCTGGGTCATATGGGGTTGATGTTCCATCTATTGGGTCGTACCATCCCACTATTTTTACTCCTGGTGAGAAGTCTCTGTCGCTGTATGTGCTTAGCATTGGGTGTGAATCATCTACTCCGCTGTCTAGTACTGCTATTGCTGAGTTTGGGTCTCCTTTGTATCCTAGTGTGTTCCATACGTATGTTGCAGCTCGTACTAGTTTTGTTGATGTGTATAGTAGTGGTTTAGCGTAGCGGTCACCATCCTCTATTATTCCGATCTCGCTTTGAAGTAGGTTTGCCAGGGTGTAAATGTCTTTTGGGTACAGGTAGGCGTGTATCACGTTGATTGTCTTCCAGTATTTTACTATTTTTCCTCCTAATTGGTTTATTTTTCTGATTGCTTCGTTTATGTTGCTCGTTGGTTTGAGTACTATCGTTACTTTTATTTGTTCATCATTGGTGCTCATTGCCTTTTTCTCGAGGGCATCCTCTATGTAGTTCTTGTTTTTGTCTTTTAGTGCTAGATTTTTGTTGATTATCTTCATGTAGGGGTCTAAGTTATTTGTTTGTGCTATTGAAATTGCTGGTTTTACCAAGTTTGTCTTGTTTTCTTCTATTATGCCTATTTGCCCTGTTAGTTGGACGATTGAGAGTAATAATATCGTTATGGTGAATATTGTCTTAATTTTCATTATAAAACCTCTCTTTAGTGTGTAGGATTAAAAGTATTATATAATATTAAACTCTAAATAAATTTGATTATTAGAAAAAGAGTTCAAAAGAGATACCTCAAAATCATCAAAAAGAAAATTAAAAAGACAGATATTAAAAGAAACACAAAGTAGTTCCTCATGTTAATATTCGGAAGCAAAATTATGGAACTCTTGGCATCGCTTTCACCCTCTAAGACACGTCCTTTAAAGTTCTTATTTTTTAGTGACTTTATGGGTGGCAGTATTGTTGAGATGTCAATGTTGATCTTACGGCTCTCGTGTAATCCCTTCATTGCTTTCAAGAACAGGTATAGACTAACTGCACTCACGAATCCGTGTAGGGAAATATACCATATCAGAGATGTTAAGTAGAAACCTAGTATTAGTGGTGTTAATAGTAGGGTAAATGATAAAAGCACAGATAAGAATGACCCAAGTAGAACTATTTCTTGGAATTCTCTAATCCGGGTAAAGTACGCCTCTTGTTTGAATTGGTAGAGTGAGAAAACATTGTATGCAAAGTTCACTAAGACAATTTGTTGGTATATGAAGCAACTCATACCCAGTAGTGCATAGAGTACTATGAATCTAAATATCGCAAAGTCTAGCGGTCTAGCACCTGTAATTATGTATTTCACGTTTAATGACCCATAAATTATGGCTAAAATAATCCCCATTAGAAGGTTCCACCAAGGGTTATGTAATCTCTTATAAAAGTTTCTTGAAAGATTATCTACTACCTTTTGGTTAGCTTGGATTTCTTTTAAAATATTGTTGGAGAACTCCTCAATATTTGTTATGTACCGCATTACGAGGGGCAAGACTACGAGTATGATCAGTTGATCTCTCAGTGTGAATATTACGTAGTTATAGGAATGGAAGATGCTGAAACTCGGGTTTACAAATAGCTTTACCAGTGCATAAGTTCCCCAGTAGAGTATCTCGGTTAGTGCTACTGCTGATTCTTCTAGTGATAAACCAAACCTCATTAGTGCACCAAACAGTTTGTAGATAGGGTTATCCTCAATTAAAGTGGCAACTTTCATCATATCCTCATGCTCTCTCTCAAATCACAAATAGAGATTCCTTAAATATCGAAACAATTGTGTACTTGAGTTAAGTATATTTTTTGCTTTTTATAAATATAACTTGAATTTTTCTTAGAAATATTCAGTATGGTTTTAATTTATTTTATTAGAACGTGTTTTCCTTCTTCGATGTAGATTATTCTGGCACCGGTTTTCGCAACTATGTCACCAATTCTCTCAAGGTATTTTATTATTAGAACGCCCCGGATGTAGTCTTTTATGTGCTCTAGATCCTCTTTAATGTATTTTTCTATGTCTTCTCTGGCTTCGTCGAATAGCTTATCGATTTCGTTATCGTAGGATTCAAGGTCCTCCTTTAACTTGGAGATATCCTCGTTAATCATCGCCTCGAGAACTATGTCAATCATTGAGATTACCTTTTGAGCCATCCAGAGTATCTTTGTTTTTATTTCTTCTATGTATTTGCTTTCACCAGTGAAGGCTTCCTCTAATACTTCTTGTGATAGGTCGCATATTCTCTCGAAGAAGGAGGATATGTTCATCATTGAGGCTATGAACCTCATGTCTCTGGCTACGGGTTGTTGTCTTGCCATAGTTACGAGGCATAGGTCCTGTATTTCAACATTCAGTGAGTCCGATTTTACTTCTAGCTCGTTTAGTCTATTCTTGGATTCTTCGCCTCCCTCTGTTATGTATTTTACCGCATAGTATACGCTTTCTTTTCCCATGTTCATGATCTCAATTGTCTTATTTTTTATTTCTTTTAGGGCTTTTTCCAAGGCTAACCTCATTTTAACCAATCCTCCCCTCAACGTATTTTTCTGTTAACTCGTGTTTAGGATTGCTGAAGATGATGTCTGTTTTATCGTATTCTACTAGCTCCCCCATGTAGAGGAAAGCGGTATAGTCGCTTATTCTCGCTGCTTGCTGTATGTTGTGGGTAACGATAATTATTGTATAGTTCTCTTTCAATTTTAATAATAAATCCTCTATCACCATTGTTGAAACGGGGTCTAGTGCGGATGTAGGCTCATCCATTAGTAAAACTTCAGGTTCAACGGCTAATGCTCTTGCTATGCATAGTCTCTGTTGTTGGCCGCCAGATAGGTGTGTTCCTTTTTTGTGGAGGGAATCTTTTACCTCGTCCCATAGACCTACTCTTTTTAGAGTTTTTTCAACTACTTCATCCAAGTAGTCTTTATCGTTTATCCCTCTTAGTTTTAACCCGATTACAACGTTATCATATATGGTTAAATGTGGGAATGGGTTTGGTTTTTGGAAAACCATGCCTACTTTCATTCGGATTTCCATGGGGTCAACGTCTGGGTCGTAGATGTTTTTTCCATCTAGGTAAACTTTCCCTTCTACTTTCGCTCCTTCCACGAGTTCGTGGAGTCTATTGAATGTTCTCAGTAGGGTGCTTTTTCCGCTTCCACTAGGCCCTATTATTGCAGTTATTTTTTTATCGTAGATCTCCATGTTTATGTTTTTTATAGCTTTTCTTCCTTTGTACCACGCGGTTAAGTTCTCTGTGATAATTTTTGCTTGCATTTCTGACTAGCTCTCTAAAAATTTAATCGAGTTGAACTGTTATATTCTTTAAGATACCTTTAAGTCTTTAATAATTTAATCTTCCACAACTTTAGCCCATGTTGCTTTGGGATACGTATAGCCCATTCTTAAAAAGTATTAAAGTGACTTTATCAGTAAATACACACTCCAAAAAGATTTAAGATTAGACCGAATAATTGAAGAGCAGGTGAAACGTAAAATGAGAACCGCTGTGCTGCTAATAACAGTTATTATCATTGTTGGGGCTGTGGCTGGAGCATACTTCTACATTACATCGATGCAAACAAATCAGACAGGTAAAGAAAGAATAAACGCCGCCACGCTTTTAGGTGGGATAAGCACTTTGGACATAATGGAAAACCAAAACTTACTTGAAGGAACAAATTATGAGCTTAATGTTCTCCGTTTACAGAAAACCCCAGATATCATAGCTGCCCTAACAAACGGGGAAGCCGATGTAGCTGTTATTCCCGCTGAAATGGCCGCTAAACTTATCGAAACAGGCAACAATATCGTGATATTTTCCGTGGAAATGATGCAGAATCAGGCAATATTAACCCTCTCAAGTAATATAAGAAACGTAAGTGATCTTGTTGGAAAAAAGGTCGGTGCAGTTGTTGCCTCTGGGACATACAAGTTGTTTAAAGCCTACATGGAGCAAATTTACAACTTAACCGTCAACGAGGAAAGCTCCACTAGGCCTGACGCGATCAACGTAGTTAATGTTATCCCAGGTTCCATAATTGACGCATTAATCAATGGGGATGTTGACGCAGTGGTTATATGGGAACCCTTCGTCAGTAAGCTTATCGTGGAGTATAATGCAACCATTGTAGCTGACTTCGAGAGCATGTGGAGGAAATATAATTCCTCTTTGTCTCCCGTGATGCTCGTTTGGGTCGCCCGAGGAGAACTTGTCGGTACAGAAAAACTCAGGGCCTTCATGAATGCACAGATGGAAGCAGCTAGAATCTGGAATAACTCAAGTGATATCGTTGTAAACGTGCTTATCGACCTGTATAACTTAGACAATAGGACCGCAACTTACCTCTACAACAGGGTTCACGTCAACACAAATCCACTAAACCAACAGCTCATTGAAAGCATAAGAGCGGAATGGCATTTAGCTTGGCTTGGAGGCTATTTAACGAGCGACCCAGACAATATTAGCGATGATGTTTTTATTTATGGTTAAACAATTTCACTATTTCTTTTTCTTTAATCTCTTCTTTAATTCTCGCTTGATTTTACCAGTTTCCCTTAAAAATAGAACTTCGATAATTTTGGTTTTCCACATTTCCCATGACCCTTTCATGCAAATTTATACCCCATTTAAACCAAACAATTATGACCAAGAGTACGCGTTACGCATTTTTAAGGAAGTTTCTCAGTGGTCTTGTTTTCTGGAAAACAGGCATCTCGCAGAGTTGTTAATGTGTTAATAAACTGTGTTTGTTTAAATAGCTAGTTGCCATAAGTTATATTATGAGGGGCACAAGATGGGGGTTAGCAAAGTGTCAACCCAAAATCTCAAAAGAAAAATACTAAAGTTGCTAGAAGAAGACGAAGAATTCAGGTACATAGTAGCCTCCAAGATCGGTATGCTCGAAATCCTAAAAAAACTCAACGAACACGACAAAAAATTCAACGAAATCCTAGCAGAAATTAGAGACCTAAAAAACAAGTCAGTCGAACACGACAAAAAATTCGTCGAAATTATGGCTGAGATAAAAGGGATAAAAGAGAAAATGGCAGAACACGACAAAAAATTCGTTGAAGTTCTCGATAGACTGGCAGAACATGACAAAAAGTTTGAGGATTTGAAGCGCGATATTTTAGAGTTGAAGCGTTTTCAGCAGAAAATGTCTATTACTACAGAGGAAGAAGCTATTGAGGTAGTTCGCTACTTGCTTAGGGTTAATTACGGTTTAACTGTTGAGCTCGAAACTAAGTGGTTTAATAGTTCGGTTGAAGTTGATATTTATGGTATTATTGGGGATATATGTGTTTTTGGAGAAGCAGCTGTAAGACTCGGTTTGTCAAAAGTAAAGGACCTGTTAAACAAGTTCAATTATGTTAAGAAATATTATCCTGAAGCTCTCCGAGATAGAATAATCCTAGTACTATATGGCATTAGAGTGATGCCTGAAGTGATAAATGAAGCGAAAAAACATAAAATATGGGTGGTGACTGCGACGAAAGAGCTCACTAAAATGGAGATAATAGAGAATAAGGGTAAATAGAATATTAATTTAAACATTCTTCATTTTCGTTTGTGAATACCTAGACGCTGGATAAAAGTTTGTATCACGGTGCAATAAACCTGTTACCGTGTGATAATTAGATTTGCTGTTACTCCCGCGTAGATTTTTTGTAGACAACGACTTCCGATATTCTTGCTGGTTTGTAGGTTAGATAGTAGATTCTATCAACTATTTTTTCTAGCTCTTTGAGTTGATGGGAAACAATAACAATTGTGACCCCTAAAAATTTTAGTTTTTTCAGACTGTTTATTAGGGTTTCTACACTGCTAATATCCAGCCCTGTGAACGGTTCATCTAACAGTAAAATTTCTGGATCATTAACGAGCGCTCTAGCTATCGCGGTTTTTCTAGCGGTTCCCCCGCTTACTTCCCTAGGATATTTATCTAGGTGGTCTTCGAGCGCGAAGAGTGAACTGACGAGTGCTAACTTCTCTTCTATCGTTTTTCTATCAACTTTTTTTAACTTTAGAGATAATATTATGTTTTCCTTTATTTTCTTCCAAGGTAAAAGTAGGTCTTCCTGTGGCACGTAACCCATTTTACCATTGACCAGAACCTTACCTTTATCTGGTCTTAGCAACCCATAAATTATTTTTAACAGGGTAGTCTTCCCGCACCCGTTTGGTCCAACTATCCCAATGGATTCTCCTTTATTCACTGTTAGAGTTATGTTTTCTAGTATCTTTTGGTTATCAAAGTATTTGACTACCCTCTCTACCTTGATTATCTCCATTTTTGACTCCACCTTTCAATTGGTCCTAATATTAATTGATCCAAGATTAACATCATGATTATGAGAATTGTGCTCCACGCGAACACTCCGACCTTTAGACCGAGATCATAACTGTAAACTAACTGGTATCCAATCCCTCCACTTGAACCAAAGGCTTCCGCAACTACGCTTATCCTCAAAGCAATTCCAAGTGCTGACCTGCTTGCACTTATCATGTATGGGATAGAACCAGGGAGTATAATGTGGCGAAATTCTTGAAGTTTATTTAACTCGAGGATCTTGCTTAGCTCTGAGTACTCCTTCTCCAAATTGGTTATAGCTTCAGTCATGGATGAGAGTAGTATTGGGAAACTCGCCATGGCCGTAACGAGGATTGGTGGATATGTGCTAGTAACTCCAAAAATCATTATGAATACGATTGCCCAAACTAGCACTGATACACTCTGTATAAACTTGTTTAGGGCTCTTGTGAAATACCTGAAAAAACTGCTAAAGAATGATGCGAGTGCTATCATCGAAACTAGGGCTAGAGCAGTGGCGAACCCGAACAAGCTGTTAAATAGCGTTACCGTTATGGCTCTCACTAGTGTTTCGGTTTTCAAGCTTAGAATGTAATAGAGAGTTTCGCTAGGTGAAGCGATTAATAATGGAAACATTTCTGACAACATGTGCCACGTTAACACCGCTAGGGATAATAACATTAACCACCCAATGAGTGTGCAAATCCAAACATTATCATTCTTCCCGTTTTCTCCCCGGAACCCACCACACAGACTGCCAATGGATACCAGTCGCTTCAATGTTACTCCATCCTATTCTATATTAGCCGCAACTAAGAGCCCAATAAAATTCTACTTCCCTTATTTACTTAAAAGATAAACAGATTACTCTCGTTTAAACCATGTTGATAAATTTAATAATTTAAATATCGATTGGTATACGTATCTCGATATACAAAGATTTTAAATTGTAGTTATATTAATACATTCAACAAAAAGATTTGATGATAGAAATGAAATATGAGGAAATCTCTAGAAAACTCAGAGAAGCAGCCCAAAAAATGAGTAATGACAACAACATCTACAAAGTCCGAGAAGAACTAACCGTTGGACGAGGAGAAGGAAACTACAAACTATACTTTGAAGCAAAAAAGAAAGGAGGATTCGGGTTATTTGGAGCTATAAAAGCGATAGCAGATGTCGCCACGGGTGCATTATATGGGGGAGCTGAAGGCGCATTTTGGAGAGCAATTGGAGCAGCTGAACGAACCGCTTATAGAAGTTCATTTGAGCCAATTGAAAGAGAGATGAAGGGAACCGATATTGCCGCAATATTGAATAGATGGGCTGAGACGATACCTCAGGGTTTCCTAGAAACCATCGGAAGCGATTTAGTTTTACCAGATGACTCCAAGTGGTTCTCTATGACGTTAAAACCAGGTAAAGAAATAAAAATCACAGTCGATTTCGTTAAACTTCGTAGTGAAGTTGAAGCTAAAAAAGAATTAGAAGAAAAGGTTGACGAAGCAATTAGCAAGATTAAAGAGGAGATGCCTAAGATCCCTGTTTCTCAGCAAACACCCCCAGTTGTACCTACGATACCCCCCATGTTAAAGGACATGGTTCTCTCATCTATTGGTAATCTTTATGCCGAGGGAACTCTCACTAATATTGATAATGGCTTCAAGTTGACTCTTGATAACATTTATACTGATGTCGGGATTGTTGCTCCCATTAAATTAACAGTGGATGGGGTGGAAATAGACGTTAACAAAGTTAAGCTCAAGATCGGTAACAAAGTTTACGATTCAAGTAGCATTTCATTGTCATCACCAGTTATCTTCAAAAAGGGAGAAAAAGCAGATATAATCGTTGAAGGCTTAACTTTGCCCCCTGGAAATCACAGAATAGACATAGAAACAAGCTTGCAAGGTATAGGAAAAGTAAATTTAACAGTTCTAGATTCAATTTAAGTCAAACCAATTAGTATTTAGGATAAACATTTACTCACTTTTTCTATAATGTTTTTCTGCAATTTAGTGGCGGTCTTGTTAAATGTTTTTATAATGCTCCTAAGCCTCGTTTGAAGGGCCAAGTCCTCTGTCAAATTTATCCCAAAGACTTGATATAATAGGGCAAAGAAGTAAGCTTGTTTGTTGTCTTTTATTGTTTCTAGGGCGTTCTCCATGTGCCAGTTTATCTTTGTTAGAAGATAGCGTCGGGGGATTTGCAGGTCAATCTTTGTTGCGTAAGTTAAAAGAAAGTACATGCTTTTGTGCACAAAGTACCAATAGTTCTCCTTCATGTATTCATTTGTGGGTTCAAGGTTGGTGTTTATTAATTCTTCGATTTCTGTTAGGTAATCTAAATTAACTGTGTTTAGTGCTTGATCGATTGCTTGGATCATCGTTGTTAACTTGAGGAAATACTGTAAATAGAACACCTTCTCGATTTTACCCAACCTATAGTGTACTTTGAATTCTCGGTAAATCTCATTTAAGAATGTCTTAATGTCCCTGTAAAACGTTGTTTTTTCATCTTTCTTGTTACATGATATGATTATTGGCATCCAATCGTTTAACTCCGATGCGAACGCTAGTTTTAGTATGAACGGAAGCTCTCGCCTACTTCTTACTTTAACGAAAAGATCTAGAGCAAATCGAACCTCATCCCAAATCTCTTTAAGGGATAGTTGATTATCCTCTTCACACGAAACATAATTTCTCAAAGCCGCTAGAATCGTTCTCTGTATCAAAGTGCACAAAGCAGCGTCCTCACATTCCTTCAATTCACTTTTTAGTTTGATTATCTCATTCAACAGATTCCTGTTTTCACAGTTTTTGTCTAACCTGTATTTGTTGAATATGTGAAAATAATAGTGGTGTGGGTATCTCCTCTTAAAATCATCGTTAAGAACATCTTTAATCACAAAATACGACGCTAAGAAATAGTTAGCTAAAACGAGCAAGTATATTCGACCTTTTAAACTATTTTTGGATAACTCCCCTAGGATATCCTTCTTGAGCTTTAACAATATTTTTTCAAACTCTGAGTAACCAGATAACGTTTTAAAACTGTTTAATCTCGCTAATAGAATTATTCGAAGATTGTTATCATTTATAACTTTCGCTACCTTGATAAGATCGTCTAACTCCGAGGATTCCATCTCATTAGAGAGAGATCCGTTCAATATTTTATAAATAATGTATAGTGCCTTAGAGTAATCTTCATTTACGCCACTGAACGACCAATTCTTAATTTCTCTAAAAGGTTTTAAATTGAAGCGTAATAGCTCTTTTAATAGCAATTGGAAATCATTACTATTCATAATTTTTCCTGCATTAATCTCCATTTTAACTTGAGAGTTACTAGTTTTAACCTTTCTTTTTTCTTTTAAATCTTTTCCTTTTAACGTGCTCTCATATAAGACGTTCAAGTAAATTTTAGTCGCAATATATAATTTTTTTAGGATTTCGGATATGTTTGGATATATGTTTAGGGTTTCGGATATTTTATTCCATAGTTCTTTTTGTCTCTTATCATCGATGACTACTATTTCTCCAAAATTTTCTTCCCTTAATATTTCAAGGATTAATCTCGCTTTTAGTATGTTCTCTGGGTTGTTGAAGTCATTAATGAGACAAACCATAAATTCATTATCATTTAAAATTTGGATATAATAAGAACCGAGTTTAATTTTCTTAACATCCTGTTTAACTACTTTATCTATAAAATAAGCAATTGCGGATATAATGGAAGATAGTAACGCAATTTTCTCATCGGTTTTCACATTGAATATCGGTTCAAACTCTCTCACTAAGATTGGTACACCACCTGAATTTGTTACTATAATACCACTCACCATCGGTTCAACCACCGCTACCAGATATCACCAGGTTCTCATGATTCTTCCCTCTCAGACAACTCCTACTCAAGATATCAACTCTAAGTATAGTGTTATTTAGACTATAAAATTTACCGCCTTCCCATTGAATTTAAGAGAGACTCTTGAACACTTTACCCTAACACAACTTATTAGGGGTAGGATACAACCACCCCGAACAGTATTTTTAATCAAAACCCATTAATCATGCTATAGGCCTTGGTTTGACCTAGTTTTACTTGATGTTGCACCAAACAACACTAAAAGAAAACCACTAAAAAAATACATATAAATTTAATCTCCACAATATTTGGCTTAATTATATCACATCAAAACCAGAGAGAAGCTTTTCCTAAATGAATCATATAAATGCAAAGATGAAGTTTTCCTTGATTTTTATAAGAATTGTTTTATAAAATATTATTGTAATAATTATCATCATTAATTAAAATATACCATGAATCCTTATTTCCCTCACAAGGAGTGATACATCTAGCTTTTGCTTTAAGAGTAAGAAAAAATGATCATCAATGAGTCGATTAGCATTCTGACGCTCACTAGAAGGAGAATTAAACCGAGTACTCGAGCTACAATTTTTCTATTAAGTTTAACGTTTATTCTCCCACCTATTTGGGCTCCAATGATGCCCCCAACTCCTAGGGTTATACCCAGCGAATAATCAACATGGCCTATATACATATGAGTGATTAGCGCGGATAGTGTTGTTAGGAACATCATATAGTTAGAAGTGGCTACTGCAACATGTTCAGGAACACCTAACACCAAAATTAATAAAGGTGTTTTTAGGCTCCCTCCACTTATTCCCACGCTTCCAGCCACAAAACCCGCAAAGAAGCTGCCTAGTGCACCAAATAGAAGCCTAATTTTACTAATTTCCTTGAACGGCTTGTTTAGCTTTTCTTTTGAGTCTTCAACCAGCGAATTGTGGATCAACTTTATAGAGGACGCTAGTAATACTGATGCAAATAACATTTCTAAGAGTTCCCTGCTCAATAGATACCCCACATACGAGCCCGTTATAGCTCCAGGAATAGTGGATAATTCCAGAAATGTTCCCAGTTTGTATCGTATACGTCTAAGTTTAGCGTAATATGTGAATGATGAAGCTATTATAAGCGTTATCGCTAAGATTGAGGTGCTAACGGCAGTGTGTATATCTAATCCGTAGTAGAACAAAAGCATGGGAACTATTAGAACTCCTCCCCCAATCCCAACTAAACCAGAAAGCAAACCTATTAAGCCGCCAAACAGTCCAGCTACCAAAATATCAATTATGCCAGTATGCATCTTTCATCACTTCTACGATAACTAGAGCTGCTTACTCACTCATTGAAAGACTACTCGCTATGTTAGTTCGCTTTATTGTTTTGTAATAAGGGAAAATGCTTAGTATTATTAAAATTGATGTTATCCAGAAATTCAGTTTCACGCTTTGGGTTGCAATTAGAGATGCTACAATTGGAGACAATATATTTAAAAGTTGCCTCAGTGAGCTTAATCCCCCAAAAATCTGGCCTCTAACCTCACTAGGGGTGAATCTATAAAATAGTGTTCTGTGATTTATGAACCAGATCGTGTGAAACAGGTAAGATGCGAATATTAAGGTGGCAATCAAAGTTAGCTTTAAAATCCCAAGCGGGACAATATCTATCAAGCCAAGACCAAAGTATGATGCACCAATTAAAGCCAGTGAAATGGAGATATTCCTTAAATTTACACCCAATTTCGATTCTAAGAGCGACCCAACTACCCCCGCCACATTTGCTGGAATGAGAGACAAACATATAAGAAAAACATTCATTGACTCAACATTATAGAAGAAATTTAACAGTATGAAACCCGAGGAGAGAGAATACGCAAATAATATCAGCAATTCAGCAAAAGCAAGCAGTAAAAGTTCTCTTGGCAACGAAGAGACACTTAGCTTCGCGAATTTGTGAGGCTTCGTTTCCGGGATAGCAATAAGGATGAACATGGACGAAGCAAAGTACACAGCTGAGAAGAACTTAAATAACAGGATAAATCCCTGGACTCCACTGACAATACTTGTTAAAAAGTAACCCACACCTATGAATCCAATGATCTGCGATGCGTTCGGTAACAACATGTGATAAACGAAAGATTCTTCCAACATTTCACTCGGGTACAGATCTTTTTCTATTGTTTGATAAGAGGACATGAGTGGATCAACAAAGCTAAGTGCGATCATTAAAAGCGATACAGTGTACGGGTCTGTCGCAATGGAGAACATAAAAAAGATTATACCGTAGGTGAAATCTACAATGGCCATAGCATATTTCGGTGGAATCCCTTCATCAAATAATCTCCCAACAATGTAGCTACCCACCACACTTGAAAAAGAAGCAACACTATACAATAACCCGATTGATACAAGTTCCCAGCCCCTCATAAAAAGGTAAATTGGAAATAGAATCTCAATCACAACTGGTACGGACATTAACGTATAGTATAAGATAAGCCTCTTGGCACCCGAAGGCAACTCCATGAAACCAGATAACACGGAATTACCCCTTAATCGAACGATACTTGAACACACTTAAACAGAAACGATTTTATAAACAAAACAGTATTAAGATGTACATATTAAACGTATTTTATAAAAATCATCAAATAGTTCGATTCATCACCTTTTGGAACCAATGCCGTTTCGAGAGTTAAGTGAGTACAAGTTTCACCGTCAAAACTACATTTGATTTTTGAGTGAATCTTTGCTATATTTTTCTAGAAGGAGTTGACGGTTTTCCTCTTGGAGGCGTCTTTTTGTGCAGTGTTATCTCATGTCAAAAATGTCCTTTCAGCGATAAGTGTTACTTTTCATTATCCCACAAATTTGCAGAAAAAATAAAAGTCAGAGGCGGCACAGAGCAAGGTAAAATCCTCATTGTTGAAGCCTTAAAGGGCGAATGTAAAACCCTCAGTCAAAAATTATATGAAATTGGAAAAGAATTCAATTTAGACATAGTTTTGATCGGCTATGATAGCTTCATAGATGAATTAGAGGATCACTTACACAAGGTTGCAAGCGAAAAATACGCTGCCATCATAATTTTGGTAGACAATAAAAATTACATTAAATCCCTAATATACCCCATCATGGAGCTTGAGGAAATGGGAGCTAACCTGCTTGTCGTCTTACCCAAACAGATACACAAGAGAATCGCAAAGTTTAAACTAAACACTCTTGGTGTAGAAGACCTCTGTAACGAATTGGATAAAGTTATGAGAGAAATAAGGAAAATTATCAAATTTCCCGTTAAAAACATATATCTAGTAGAGTACCCCAAGCCAATTGAAAAAGCGTTAAACGAGGGATTACTGTTAGTAATAGATTTACCCCTAAAAGCAAGTAGAAGGTGGATACTATTAAAGTACTTTAGTGGAGACAAATTCGTAAGAGAAAATATAAGTAAACATCTCGACAGCGAAACACAGAGAAAACTAAGGGATCTAACAATGAAACTTTGGTGTGACCTAGGTATAGCTCCCGCCTATGAGATAAACAAGGCTAAAGAAAAGCTTATTGATATGATAAAAAATTCCTTAGGTGCTTAGCAGTGGCCTTTTAAATCGTCTTCAAGTAACTCTATGCCCTTGAGGTTTGGGTAATTCTCTTTCAAGTATTCGTATTCCTTGCATGCCTCATCGTATTTTTCCATGCTCGTGTATGTTAATATTAGGAGAGCTCTAATATTGGGGTCATCCTCAAACTCTAAAGCTTTTTTGAAGCATTCCACCGCCCTATCAAACATTCTCATCACGAAAAGGGAGTACCCATAGTGAGCATAGAAATTCTTTGTTCCCTCAATACCTAACTCCTCGGCTTTTTGAAAAGCTTGTATGGCATCCGCGTACCTCTCCATATTCACTAGGACCACTCCTTTAAGGTACCATAGTTGATCCACGTCACCAAATTCCCTTATTAGCTTATCGACCTCTAGAAAGGCCTTCCCATACTTTTTCTCGCGAATATAATCAAAAACCTTCTTCATACCCTCAAATATATCCATTATTGACACTTCACGAAAACTAAAGAACTAAACTAACAATTATAGCCACTATAAACCATAATAATGTTTCCATAAACAAGTATTCACTCCAAAAGGGCACAAAAATAAATTTAAATGTGTTTTCAAAGCAACCATTATTCTATCACTGTAACACCCTTATCATCTATTATCATTTTGAGACCCGCACCACCCCTTATTATCTCGCCGTCAAAGTTTTCTTCAATGTACTTCACACTGTGTTCTCCGCTACAGTGAATGGGTGATATCGCTATCGGTTTTAGATCCAAAAGTTCATCTAAGACTTGTTTACTGGGACCGTGAAATCCTCCAATGACTAAACCAATTCTACCCTTAATATCCCTTGAGACCCTCTTGACGATCTCGTTTACTCCCGGATGACTGCAACCAACGAAAACATGCACGTATTTTTTCATTTTTACTGCTAGGGCTTGTTCCCATAACCCATAACTTGCCGCGGGTAAAGGTCCAACAACATAGACCCTTTGAACAATTTCTTCGGTCTCTTTGACGCCTATGGGGGTTAAACCATATGATTCAATTAATCTCTCAATTCTACAGGGATACGGATAGTAAACTTTTATGCCTGATTTTATCTCTTTGAATGCTATTAGGCCTCCCGTATGGTCGCTGTGCGCGTGGCTTACAACAATTAGATCTATTGAACTCAAATCAATGCCCAGTTTCTTGGAGTTATCTATTAACAGATCAGGATCAGGACCGGTATCAAATAATATTCTTGAATCTTCCTTTTCGATGTAAATGCTCAGTCCCCAGCCAGTTCCAAGTTCGCTTATCTTTTTTTCGCTGTCAACAACGACGGTTACATTCATTTTTGGTTCCGCGAAGAACCATTGAATGTGCAATTAATTTGGCCAACAAATTAGTATAATTGAAGGTGTTTTAAGATAAGTTTAACATATATAGACACAACTAATTGACATCAACAGTTTTCTTTCCAACAAGTATTACAAAGCCCCCATCACTACCTTCAACGGGTTCCTCCAATTTAGGAGAATCATAAGGACTACCCATTAAAGTAGAATAAGCTCTGATAACCTCGAAACCAGTTGATTCCAAGAAACCCATAACCTCGCGAGAAGAGTAAAAATTGACGTTTTTGTAAAACAGGTGACCGCTGCGCTTCTTTTCCAAATATACCTCGCCCCATTCTGAATCCTTATTAATAAAGCCCACAAACACTAAGCCCCCTATACTTAACACGTTGTTAATACCCTCTAGACTTTTTACCGGGTCCTCCACAAAACATATTGTCACTATCATGAACGCTGAGTTGAAGGAACCTCTCCGAAAAGGGAGCTCCTCTGATACACCCTGAACAACCTTTATTCCCCGATTCTTCGCAATAAGAAGCTCTCTGAACGACGGATCAACGCCAAATTCTATGCCAAGCTCTCTTGCAAAGCGACCAGTACCTACACCAACCTCCAGTGAATCCCCTAGTTCAAACCCGTTCATTGCTTTTTTAAACGCGTTCACTTCGTTTCGAAAAAGTATTCTACCTTTCTCTCCCTCAAACCAATTATCGTAGCGCTCGGCGTTTTCTTCAAAAACTTTCACGTTGTAACTCTTCCTAAGTTCCTCTTTTGTTAGCATGATGGGGATATCCTCTACAACCTTGTATTCTGCACCACACTTTTTACATTTAATCAATTTTTTATCCTCCAGATAGACTAAATCTGTTGAACCGCACTCTACACACCTAAGCTTTTTCAATAATTTCTCATCCAACATACTCACCAATAATAAAAACATGAACAACACATGTTAAATTAAATAATATATAGTATCAAGTTTGACCTTCAGTGTGTTTTACGCCCATACCCCAATAATCAACAATAAAAAAGAAAAAGATAGGACAATTAACTCATTTAACGATTCAAACAATTATTTACTAATTATCGTTGCCTTTGTTTTTATCCAAGGCGAGTAAACGTTGAACACATTCTTGGTTTCCTTTGTTAAGAGAAGATCCTCTTCTTTCAGTGCCTTATAAATGTTAATGTTTATCATTGCGCCAGGTATGTTCCCTTTTATTTCCCCATCTTCTATGTACCAAGCCGGTGTCGCCACAGCGCTTAATTCTCCAGTCTCCATGTTGGCTGCATGAGCACCCTGTATATCGAGTATGAGAACTCCCCTATTCACATCTTGAATCATGTTTTCCAATTCTACATCTCCTTTTTCGACTACGAAGTTAGTTGGGAAGATCATTGGCAATTGCTCGTATTTTTGTCTCGTTGTGCCAAATAACATTCCCCCTCTTATGGCGTTTCCTGTGCTTTTTTCACCAGCTAAGTTTGCCCTGTAATGATCATATATAAAGTTCTCCAATACTCCTTTTCTCACTATAACCGTTTTTTGAGATGGTACACCTTCGTCGTCAAATGGAGCTGTCGCTAAGCCACCATCTAGTAAACCGTTATCAACAATTGTAATGTTCTCGTTGAATATTTCCTCTCCTCTCTTATCTCTAAATGGGGATCTCCCAGTGACAATGTTTTCTCCATCAATGGCTTGTTGTAAGGTGAACAAACTGATTATCGCGAATGCTTCTGGGGTGAGTATAATTGGGTATTCCCGAGTATCAACTTTCACTGTTTTCAGTGATGTTAAGGCTTTCTCAGTTGCTTTTTTACCCACTTCATATGGTTCAATTTCCAGCATTCTCTTTGCTTCAGATTCGCTGTGGACGGGTGTGACAATGTTTCCATCTCTAGCTATTACCCCTATGCTGAACGATATGGATGTACCTTGCTTGAAGCCATACACACCATTAGTGTTAATTATAGCTTCTTTTGTTTCAGTTACCGTCGCCATTCCCCACGCAGGGATCACTTTCTCACTTGTCTCTGCAACACCATTTAACATTTCCCCAGTTAGTTCGATGAGTTTGTCCCCTGTCATGTCGCTTATTTTCGCATCGTAGATGCCCTTGACACTAGGGTAAGGCTCGCTTTTTGGTAATCCTTGCCATTTCTCTAAAGGTTTCGATGTTTTCGCCACAGATATCGCTCTCTTTATCGCTTCCTCAATTGATTCCTTATCAACTCTGTTCGTTGCTGAGAAACCAATTCTCTTATCAACTACTACTCTTATACCAACTCCTTTCTCCCAGAGGAATGTGGGTAGTTTTAGTTCACCAGATGTTATTCCAGCCATGGCAACTTTTGCTTCTGAGGCAAAAACTTCGGCTTCGTTTGCGCCATATTTGAGCGCTAGGTTTATGATGTTTTCCATGAAGTCTTTTTCAGTTATCATTTTATGCACCTCCTCCCATGATTAACTCTTTTACTCTAACGTGTGGTCCGCCTATTCCAACGTATGCAGATTGGAATTTCCCACATGTCCCAGATTTTATATCGAAGTCTTTAGCGATGGCATCAATCTTCATTAGTGTTTCTAGTGTGTTTCCACTGAATGACACGTTTTTAACTGGGTCCCCAACTTCGCCGTCAATAATTTCGTATGCTTCTTGGATACCTCCTTGAAATGTTCCATCAAGATTAGCTTGCCCTCCTAGGGGCGAGACTAAGTAGTAACCGAATTTTATGTCCTCGAATAATTCTTCTATGTTGTGTTCTCCAGGTTGAATGTAGGTGTTTCTCATCCTAATTAGTGGCGGTACCCTATAATTTTCTGCTCTAGCGTTACCTGTTGGCTCCGTATTAAACATATCTAGGAGGTCTGGATTCATTTTTTCAAGCATTTCCCTTATGGTTTGCGCGTGTTCCCTATCATAGAGGAAACTCACTAATACTCCATTTTTTACAACTGTTGTTTTTCGGGTTGGCACGCCCTCGTCATCGTATCTGAATGTGCCAAATGCCCCCCTGAGCGTCCCATCATCTATTATGTTTACTATCTCGCTAGCGACTTTTTGACCAATTTTTTGCGCGGTAACTGCTCCTGAAACCACGAGGTCTGCTTCTGATAAATGACCGAATGCTTCATGGGTGAACAAACCAATTACTTCTGGACCTAGGACAATGGGGAACTTGCCAGCTTTTACTGGCTTGGCTCTGAGTTGGTTTTTAATTCTGTTTATGATGACTCCCGTTATCTTTTCTGGGGGGTTCTCTTTTATGATGCCGTATCCTTTTGTTGAACCTATGGATTCTCTTGAGCTTACTCTTGTCCCGTTTTCTAAACCTAAGGCGTCAACGTAGCTATACACGTAGATTTTTTCTTGCTCAATATCTGATCCTTCACTGTTAATGAATATTTGTTTGACTGTTAAGTCACTGTAATACGATCTCACATGTTTCACTCTCTCATCTGAAGATAAAATTAAGTTATTTAGCTCTAGTAGGTAAGATATCTTGTCTGATGGATCCACGTTAGCGGGATTCACGTCAACTTCCGCTTTAACAGTGTCTTTAACAGGTTCAACTGGTGCTAAACTCACTGACTTTCTCTTGATTTTTGATGCACCTTTCGCCATAGCTAAGGCCTGCTTGACTGCACTGTACAACGTGTCTTTTTCAATCGTGTTTGCCGATGCGAAGCCCCAAGATCCATTGACTAGAACCCTTATTCCCACCCCATTAACTATTGTTTCTCTGACGTTTTCAATTTCATTCATTTTCGCCACGATTAGAGAACGAGATGCTTTTTCGAATCTTAAATCGGCGTAACTTGCTCCATTCTCTAGAGCAAAGCGTATTAGTTCCTCAAACAAATCTTTCAAAACTTTCACCGTTTGCCTTTTTTGTGTTCATATTTATTTATTACAATCATGCATATTTAAAGTTTACATAATTGAAGTTATACTTCAAATATTGGAAGTATCAAAAACGGTTCACCAAGCATAGAGGAGTTCGCTATTTAATATTTGAAAATCATAATGATTTATATAGTAATTAATCTATATATCTCATGACAATTTTCGAACATAAATAGGGATCGTAAGTGATC
>JAGSHR010000114.1 GCA_029855985.1 Candidatus Njordarchaeota archaeon | reverse complement strand
CGAGCAATCATCTGCTGCGTAAAACCAAACTCCAACCTCCACCTCTTCAAACTACCCCCAGGATCATCACTAACAACAATATCCCCAGCAATCCTCCTCATAATCTCACGCAAAACATACTCACTAACCAACCCCGCAAACCCGGAAAGAAAGAAATATTCGACCATCGCCTAAAAACAATAACCCAAACACCCAGAAGTAACATATAAAACACACACCACACCCAAAGAAAATACCCGAGGAAAAAGGGCCCGTCGTCTAGCCTGGCAAGGATGCGAGGTACACCCCACCCCGAAAACCCGGGAAGGGTGCTCGACTCGGGACCCAAACCGCAAAGCGAGCGGCAGGCGAAACACCTCGTGGTCCGGGGTTCAAATCCCCGCGGGCCCACCAAACCACCAACCATCCAATCATTCAAAGCGATAAAAAATAAGGGGGTCACAAACAACCTACTCTCATAGAGGGAGTCCCATAATGACCGCTGGAGAAGAGAAGCTATTATATAACGAGCTACGCGAACTGAGAACTATACTAGAACGCATCGAAGCACTGCCGGAAGAGCGACTCATAGGTATCGATGAACCCTTACCAGACGAAAATGAAGCAATCAAAGAATACGAGAATGACAAAAAGAAAGGAAAGACAGAACTTGTAAGCCTAAACGACCTCCTCAGGGAGAGAGAATGACGAGATACACAGTCAACATCACCAAGAACCCCTTCAAACGACTCTCAGCTAACTAGTAATCTTCATTTCTCCAAAGCCTCCAAGAATTCCTCTCGGGAAATTCCAGCCAACTCCAGTACACCTAGAAGTGTCCCCGGCTTAAGTTCAGGGTGAAGAGGTACAACTGTAACGATTTTCCTACCACCAACATATTTCCTTAACACAACGTGACTTCCCTTGCGCCGGGCGACTGTAAACCCGAATCGGTTTACAAGAATGGATATGACTTCACGCCCCGATAGCCTTGGAAGCCTTCGCCTCAAACTCTAGGACACCTACCAAATTCCTATCAAGAACTTCCAGCTTTTCCAGAGCCTCAGGCACCTCCTCCAAATACAATTCCAACGCCTCCCTTAGATTCTCCAACGCCTCCTCTACACTCCTACCCTGACTAGTAATACCAGTCACAACCTCCCTTGCCACAAACATATCCTCCTCACGCCATACCAGAACCCTAATACGCAACCACCAAACACCATACAAAACAATGTACCAATTATACACCTTAAATATGACCACTAAACCACAACCCGGTGAAAACTGAAAACTATGGATTGTAAAAATTAAGAACTTCTAGACGATTAGTATTTTATGTATAGCTATGTCGTATTAGGTTTTTTGATTATGTTAATAGCTTTTAGGACTCATGTGTTAATATTCTTGTTAGGGGACTTTGTTGGCCGAGTATGACGTGATATCCGAGATTCGAAAGTTTAGGGAGAGGTTGTCTAGGATTGAGTCTATGTTAAGGTTCATCATTGAGAGTAATATTATGGAGGATGATGCTCTCCCTGATGAAGCCAGTGCTATTGAGTCTGACGATGAGTTGGCTGATTATAGGAGTGTTAAAGTTATGTTGTTGGACTAATATAGCTTTGTCGTTTATTAGCATGTGGCTGGAACGGAAGGATTGTAATGAAAGTGGTTAGTTTAAAAATATTTTAGCTAGTGCGTTTTTTAGTTTTGTATATTCGTCATCTGAGAGTTCATCTATACTCTTGAGTGCTACTCTACCTTCTGTGGCGATGTCTGGGTCTTCAATGCTTAGCGGTAGCATTCCTAGGTTTTGTAGTTCTTTTAGGAGTTGTTGTCTCTTTGTTTTTGGTAGTTTTGAATCATATTTTTTGCCGAATTTTACGTATAATGTGCCTTCGGGGTTTACATTTATTATATCGGCTATTTGGAATCTGGGGTCGTTAGAATAGTATTCTTTTAGGAGCTTGGTTTCGCGGGCCCAGTTGAGTAGATCTATTAGTCTATTGCGGAGTAGGTCGTTTTCGATTTCATTGTATGTTTGGATGAGTTTTTCGTAGGACCAAAAGGTTCTATTGCTTTCTTGTTTTGCTCTTTCTGCTTCTGTTGTTGCTCCTATGAGTGAGGGGATGATCACACTGTACTCCCTGTTTCCTATAGTGCAAAGTCTCTTGAACTCGACCCCATACAATTCGGGGCTGCTTAATTCTTCGTTGAGAAATTCGATTGTTTTCTTTACTATGTCTGGGATACTTTCTGAGACTATTACGCCCCATATATTTCGTTTCTCTATGTTTTCCTTTAGGTTGTCCTCATCGAACTCTATTCCCTTGCTTTTACATGTATCTATGACCGGTTCGGGATTCAAATACGTTGAGGTCATGTATTCAAGGAGTTGTGCCAATACTTCTCTTCTAACTTCTCTGTTATCCATCCTCTTGAGTTCTAATACGATTGGTATGTAATCTGCTCCTTCATCGTAGTCTTTTCTACCTATGAACACTAGATCAGCTTCTAGAATGTTGGATAGCTGGACTTTCCCACAGTTGAATAGTTTAATTCCAAATAGTTTCTCTAGAGGCTCAACATAATCTTCGATTGTTTTCTGGATTTCAGTTTCTTGGTTAAATGTGCATTCCGTAAGCTCAAAACGTTTGTCGCCTGAGATAAGGAATCCTGTTGTACTGTTTGACAAGGATTTTACACCCCACAAAATCGTGTTTATTTTTAATTCTAATGGTTTTATTTAAATCATATTCTCGTTTTATTCAAATCACAGCTAAAACATTCGGTATTAATAGCGATTTTACTGTTTCACTCTGATTGCTGTGTTTTGCAAGATATTCTTGTAGTCCAAGTTCACTTATGAGAATACATTAAAAACAAGATGTAATCAAACAGGAAAGTTTATGTGTCTTGGTATTCTTTCTTATGTTTTAAACTATAAATGAAGAAT
>JAGSHR010000144.1 GCA_029855985.1 Candidatus Njordarchaeota archaeon | reverse complement strand
TGTTGTTGTCGCAATCTGTCTTCTTCTAGTTTTGTTTTGCTTCAGATAAAACTATGAGTGATAGAATTTTGGTTGTGTTTTTGTCTCCGTCGCAATCTGTCTTCTTCTAGTTTTGTTTTGCTTCGGCGGGTGCCCCGTGTCCTAGAAAAATTTTGGTTAGGTTTTTTGATTATATTCTTTGTCGGTTGTTTTTGTTGGTTGTGGTATTTAAAGGTATGATTGTTTGTTGGTGTTTTATTTTATTGTTATTTTTATCCATCCTGTTTGTTGGTTGTTTATTGTTTTTTGGGTTTCTGGGTATATTCTTTTTATTTTTGGGCTTATTTTTAGGGTTTTTGCTAGTGTGTGGTATGTTTTTGTTGGTTGGTTTGTTGTTTTTGCTAGTTCCCATAGTTGTGTTTTCCATATTATGCCTGTTGCCCATCCTATTCTTGTTATTGCTTGGTTTGGTTGTAGTGTTTTTATTTGTTGTTTTATTTTTTCTAGGTGTTGTAGTGGTATTGTGTATTTTCTGGGGTTTGTTTTTTGGAGTTCTTTTAGTATTTTTTCTTCTAGTTCTATTGCTTCTTGTGTGAATTCTCTTAGCGCTTTTATTACTGTTTTTTTGAGTTCATTTGTGTTTGTTGGAATTGTTGTTTTTGATATTTTTTGTTTTTCTGCTATGTTTTGGCTGAATATTATTTCGTGTTCCCACTTTGTGTTTGGTTTAATGTACTCTGTTGCTATTTCTATTCTTTTTCTTGTTGATGTTATTGTAGCTATTGAGACTCCAATGTTTTCGTTGTCTATCTCGGTTGAGTCTGTTATGATTAGGATTCTGAAGGGATCGTTTCTTATTTCTCTTTTTGCTTGTTTTTTTATGTTGAGTTTAATGTGCCCTGTTTTTTTGTCTTTTGATTGTATTACTAGCCAGTTCTCGTATCCGTATGCGAAAACTTTTTCTATGTATTCTTTGAGTTGTCTAAGTCCCCATCCTGTTATCTTTGTGTTGAGCGCTTCTAGTATTTTTTTGAGTTCCTCTTGTCCTATTTTGTTTATGTTTTCTCGTGTTTTTTGAAGTAGGATGGCATTTCTTATTAGTCCTTTAATTGTTGATCCGGGTATGTATGGTTTGTTTGTAATCGGGTTTCTTATTATCGTCTTTATTCTCTTGTTTAGTAGTTCCTCTCGTGTATCAATTTTCGCCGCGTATAGTGCTTCGCTTACTGCTTCATCAATGCTTACACCGATTTTTTCTAACACTTCTTTTATGTTTCCTAGTTCTCGGAGGTATGCTTGAGCTTCTGTTAGTTTGTCTTCTGGGATCATTTGTAGTGCTTTCTCTTTTAGCACGTAGATTTTTCCAGAATTGATAATGTAGTCGAACGGTGTTAACTCATCTATGCTTGACACGACAACGGGGGATAAGGCTTGCACTTCGATTTGTATTTTTTCAATTAGTTTGTTCATAAGTGTTCACCCCAAGCTATTCCCATTCCAATTCCAATGTCGTATAAGTTCATGTTGTTTTCGCTTACCACTTCTATTGCTTTGCCGAGCATCAATGGGTTGTGTCTACTTGGTTCTCTTAATTTGAGTAGGCTTCCCGGCTCCATCACTGGGTACCAGTTTTTCACGAAGAATCCAACTTGGTTTTCTGTTGTGCCTTGTCTTCCAACTATTGTGTAATATGAGTTGGGCAAGTCGATTCCATTGTACTCAATGACTTCCCTTGTTGCTGTTATGTGTGATAGTAAATAGTAAGTGTTACCTCCTCCCCTTTCCCATAGTTTTTTATTCTTGCATTCTCCGATTTCTGGTTTAGTTTTTGAAGAACCTTGCCCCAAGCTTTTTTTGCCCCCTATCCCGAAGATGCTGAGCATGTTTATCGCTGTTTTTACTTCCTCTTCGTATTCTGGTTTCACTGCTATGGGGAACCATAGTCCTGCATTCTCATTGTAGTAAATTTTTTCGAGGTTGAACAGTTGCCCTTCACTTGCCCCTCCCGTTAATCTGTTGATTGCCGTGTGGGGTTCTATTACAAGTTCATATAAGGAACCTTCATCTAGAATCTCAGAGAGCTCTTCCTCTTTTTTGCCTAGGAGAATGTTCTTTTTAATATCAAAATCCCCGTTTAATAGCTTTTCCTCTAATTTACTATTGAATTCATCCAATCGCCAATCAATTAGCTCCTCCAGGAGTGATTCAGTCACGTACTCCAATTTCTTCACTAACTTATAGATCCTGTACTTCTTATAATCCTCCTCGCTTTGAACAGGTTTCAAAGTGTAAAGACGGTAAACCTTGGGCGCGGGATACAGCCTAAAGATGCGATCCCTTATTTCCACGTACGGGAAAGGGGATCCGACCACAAAGGGTGATTCCTCTCCTTCTTTTTCTCCAGTAAATTCTCTTAACATCTCTTGGAATATTTCTTCACCGTATACCCTGTATATATTCCAGAGAATCGCTCCAGCCACTGTTATAGATGACAGTACACTGTTAATGTTCCTTGAAACTATAGTTTTTGTTTTTAAATAACAACACAAAAACTTGAATGACATTAGGAAAACACCGCAACGAAACACATTCATTTGATCCTTTCAAGTTCCATCATAATTTTTCCTTTAAGTTCTTCAAATTGCTTAAGCAAGTCTCGTGGACTTACACTTCTAAACTCTTCTTCCTTAGTGGATATTGATTCACCTTGATTATCTTTACTGTTATCTTCACTCGCAGCTTTAGATTCACTTGGATTGTGCTGTAAGACTTCCAAGAGATTTAATTCTTTCCCATCATCCCCCTCGTAGTACCCACTTAACCTTAAAGTTAGTCCACTAATTTGAAAGCTTATTTTTCCGTATCCTCTCGAAACGGATCCGCCTATTCCTGCATCTTCTAGTAGGGACATTGCCAAAAATACCTGCTTAAGTTTCTCTACATCAGTTTTTCCATTATCATTTCCCACTGAGAAAACCAGGTAATCCATTTCAAAGTCAAACTTGGAACCCCTTGGAACTCTTTCAAAGAATCGTGGTGTAGCTTGTGATGTTAATCTATTGATAACATTTTCTCCCTTTAACTCAACATAATCATGATAACCGAACCTTTCTAATTGTTTTTTAGTTTCTTCGTCCAATAAAGCATCACGAACTATTAGCCGAGTGGGGCCCCAAGGGTTCTTAGCTTCTTTTTCTTCGCTTGAACCAAATGGTCTACAAATATCGCAATTTGGATTATCACAGTTGTGCACGTTTCCGTTCTCTCCAACTTTGTCATGGAAGTATTCGAGTAGTGATCTCATTTTTCCCTTGAGCGTTGATCCTGGTATAACGGGCATGTTGGTTATAGGATCTCTTATTATGGTTGAATCTATTTTCGCAATCCTTATTTCTTCAGATAGCCCTCCAATTAATAAACCGGTTTCTGCTTTAATTTTTCCCTTTATTATGATCGTTCCCAAAAACTTTATTTGCCCTGAATTACCAGTTTTTGTTGACATGATCCTTCACCCCTTTATTTTATGAACGAGAAGGATTAATATACTCGTAATAGCTAATTAACGCATGGAAGATATCAGCTAGATAAGTTATATCACCAAATTTTTTCGTCTTATCCACGAGAAACCTAATGAAATCTAGAAATTCATTTGGAATAACCCCTCTACCCACGTTATATGCAGCTAAAGTTATCCATCGATTAAGCTCTAATATTTGCTCTGCTTTCAATTCCTCTTCTTCATTCTTCCTCTTGGCTTCATCCTCTAATCTCCTGATGGGCTCAAAAAACTTTCTTATTTGAGTCTTTTTTATGCTATTCTCCAAGCTCTCGGCGAACTTATAAATCAATCCATTAAATGACATTATTTCCCTTATCATTTCTTCATCTCTAAATACCTCAGATAAAGTCTCCTTGTCATTCATAGCTTTCTTTAGTTCTTCGAGAGCCTCTTTCCTTCGTCTGGCAGCTCCTTCTTTATCTCTTTTTTTAAATTTTCCTTGCGGAATATTTCCTTTATTCATTTTCATCACCTCCTTTTATTTTTCTAGTTTTTAGAATTGCATAATTTAGGGGTATTGAAATAAGTCTAAAATCATTCTCATCCTTTAAAAAACGATCTAATATTTTGTTGGCTGTTTCCTTAATCTTGTCCCTTTCTAGGTATTCTCTAAGCATGTAAATTAACGTTGCTTGCCACGTTGAGTGGATGCTTTCTACCTCTCTTTTTTCATAGTTGTATTTTAACATGCTCCTCCTAATGTTTAGCAATCTAAATAGTAAAGACCTAGATAATATCGACTTTGAATTATCGCTTTTATCCAAGAGGTACTCTTTCGCGAATTCTACTAAGTTCTTTACATCGCTCCATTTTGCTAGTTCATCGAAAAAGTATATATAACCCCCCTCTTCGTCCTTTATGGTTGGTTTTGCAAGTTTCAGTTTGCTTGTTATTATCCTGTTAGCTATGTGAACAGGGTAATTATGTTTGAATAATACTATGGCGGAGCTCATGGTTAAGCCTTTACCTGCGAATTTGTGGAGATCCTCGTATATCCCCAGCAATGCGTTTACAGCTCGTTCCCATTGACCTATAAAGAATAAGTCGTCCCCCCCAGAGTAAACTACATAGATATCTTTGTACTCACTTTCTAGTAGTTCTTTCACATGAGCTGCGAAGAATAATTCAATTAGCATACTTTTAGTTGCGAATTCAGAGAATGTTTTGCTTTTGGAGAATACTAACCCAATGTAGTCTATGTCCGCTTTTACATATGCTAACGGTTGTCCATCAGCGATTTCCTCAAAGCTTTTAATTTCTTTTTTCTTATTTTCTTCCTTTCTTGGTGCGAAGTTATTCATGAACACAAAACCATAAACTATATTCTCCACGTTAATGCCTTCAATGCCATAAATGAACCCGTTAGTATCATTTATAGCCAAGCTATAAATCTTAACGAGATCCCCACCAAATAAATCCTTTAAGCTCTTTAATTTTTCTCCCACGCTTTTTCCACTCTTCCCATCGTCCTTCAGAACAAGCATGAAAATAGTCGCGTAATCACCACCCAAATCTATTGAAATCTCATTAGGGAGGTAAACCATTGACCCCATAACACGCCCAAATACGTATAAATCCTTAAGGGATTTAGAAATATGGACCTCCTGATTTCCACTCATCTGTAAGTTTTCTAGAGCCCGTTTCCTTACCTTTAATATAAGTAAGTGGGTTGCATCAACTATTTTTCTACCAAATTCTTGTAAGGAAGCGCAGAACCTACAGAGTCCACCGAGTCCATCCGCATCACCATTCCTAGGCTTGATCTCAATGTATTCCTCGATGTCAGCTTCCATCACTCCACATGCCCTACAAATCCTAGAATTAGAGTAACTGTATGGCGTTTTCACCCTTAAAATGTCACCGGCATCCCAATGGTAGAGTCTCAGTTTTTCTCGCTCCAAATTTTCAGCTAACTCGTAGTACTTCTCCGCGATAACGCCACCTGAGAGATTCTTACCCAGTTTAACGTGGGCCAACGCGAACTTTAACTGACCCCTACTTAAACCAAACAAGAACCTATTAACATTCTCTGAAAACCTCTTCAATTTTCCAACAACTTCCTCAGAGTTGGGAACGATTGCGAGAAACTCTCCACCACTTACATAAACTAGATTAATAGTCTCTAAACCCAGCGCTTCAAGAAAAGAATATGCAACGAAGAAACCGAGAACCTCAATAAAACTACTTCTCCCCCTCAACCTTTTAGCAACACCCTTAGCGCTAGGCTCACCAGCACGAGAAACTCTACCAATAAACTCTTGAATGCCCATTAAATCCCCCTTAACAACAAGGAAAGGCTCAACCTTATCCCCACTTTTATACAAACTATAAGCAAATGCAGCTGCCAACTTCATATGCTGATACAAAGAAATAGTTGGAACAATTTTACCCTCCCAACTAAAAATCGCCGAAGGAACACTCCAAAGAAACTTCAACAAAACAAAATCAAGAGTACCAACCGTGCCAATATACCCAACTTTATTACTCAAAAACTTCTTAAACTCCCCATACAACAAACGATAAGTCCCCATCTCGCCCCTAACGCGCCAAAAATAACTTAAATGATTATCATACCCTAATGGACTCAAAGCCAACTCACGAGAATCATTTTCACTAACGGAGAAACTATTAATCAAACGACTATTAACAATATCACTCCAATTAACATGAGAATCTTCCTTCAACTCATACTCTCGCTCACTAGAAGAAAGATGATCACCCTCAATAACATACCTCAACAAACCATTAGAACCATGAACATCATGATGACGTTCAATTAGATCCAAAACTTTATTATAAACGCCCTCGAAAAGAGGAGTACTCTTTAACCCAGTATCCTCGAAGAAAAACCTCGAAAACTCCTCATGCCTCTTATCAGGACGACCACCGCTCTCAAACATAACCCGCTGAACAAACTTCCCAACATCATGCAAAAAAGAAGCCAACAAAACAACCTTCT
>JAGSHR010000013.1 GCA_029855985.1 Candidatus Njordarchaeota archaeon | reverse complement strand
GTCATAGAGAGTCAAAAGCAAAAACAACACCTTCGAAAAAAGGCTTGTAAAAACATTATTGTATTTGAAGCCATTTAACTTCCACTGGAGAAAATATCCGATCAGACTTCATTTAATGGACCTTAATGCAGGCTATAGAAAGCAATTAGACGAGCTATCAGGCTATTCAATATAAGTCTAAAAGTTTATTCTATCTATGCAAAATTACTGACGCTTTAGCGTGGGAAGTAGGTCAATTCTAGTAGGTTATTCTTGTTAATTTTCACCATAACTCGATGCACCTTGATTTTCTAGAAATTAACCTTATTTTTTAAGATAGGTTTTTTCTAACTTCTTTGATTAGTTCAACAATTTTCTTGGTGAACTCCTTGGTTACTTCTACCTTGTAGAAAACAACGCCGAGCACGTATTCTTCGGTAACAGGGAAAATAACGATGTTGTATTTTTCCCCGTTAATCACACTGTATTTTATTTTATCGTTAACCGATTTTCTTAGGGTAACGGTGCCAGTCGAATGGATAACTGTAATAGCTGAAGCCAAATTAAAGTGTTCATCCAATTGAATATTTTCCCTAGTAACGGTTACAACAGGAAACCCCTCAATCGTAACCAGCGTGAGGAGCGCTATCCTCTCCATACCTTTTTCACTCATGAGTTGCCTAAAGAGCTTTTCGGTGTTCACTTTGACGTCTTCAAATTGGGATTCGTAGTCTAGCATGCCCAAAAGGTCGTCTATATCATCTGCGCTCAAAATGATCCCCAACCACTTTTCTTGAATAATTCATTCAATATTATAACATTATTTAAAGATGATTCAATTTTTTAAGATATATAAACATTATTATATTCAACACTCCAATGTTTAAGAGGTATTTACTTGCATACCAGAACTCAAATTTTTAAATCATCATTCCCTCTCCATATGACCCGTAAAACATTCTCATAACACAGGAAAAAAAGACTCCTTCTCTCTATTTTGCTCCTTTTATAGTGCAGTGAAAATAACCTCATAAAGGCAAAAGTTGTAGAAAAGGGTAGAGCAGATGACCGACTTTATAAAGGGCAATATTCTATATGCTACGGGAAAACAAGTTGCACTTAGAGAAAACGCGTTTTCCTTCTTAAGCGGAGCAAGAGATAGAATCTTACTCTATGGGGATAATACAGAAAACATCGCGTACTACCTACTAGCCAAAATGTTAAAACATTATGAAAAAGTGGTGTTGATAGGTCTAGGCGATTACCATGATGGATATCTATTCGACCTAAACCTGATTGCCAATTACTTATTCAGTGAAGGTCTTGACCCAGTGGATTATCTAAACAAAATACTTGTCTCCGCTGCCTACAACATCAATCAACTTGAAAAGCTGAGCGGTATGCTAAGAGAGCATGCAGAGTCCCCAATCTTCCTATTGAACATTGATAGAATAGCGAAAAACGCCAAGGATTACCCAAAACTCAACAATGTGTTGTGGAAAATCGCGTCAAACAATGTTTCCCACTTGTTCTTGACGGCCTCAACCCACCCGTTATCCAAAGATTACCCTCCGAAACCCCAAGTTCCCCATTTTGTTAGACACTTCGTTGACATAATTGCATATGTTAGAGTGAAAACTCCAAGTGAATTCGTTTTATACCTATTGAAGCACCCGCTTAAAGGGTACTCCAAGATAACGATCGGAGGTGAAAAATATTGGGCAGAAACACTCCACCCGTGAGAAGGAAGATTGATTTAATTGCTTTGGAACTCCAAAGAATGGCCCCATTGATAGGTGATGAAACCATAATAAACGGTTTAGACGAGTTAGTGGAGTTACTGTACTCTGAGTCAGCAGCATTATCCGCGTCGAACAACCCACTGGTTTACTTTAACTTCCTGTTAATCGTCATGGCGAAACTGTTAGCGGAGATAGGGGAATTAAAGCGAAAAATTAGTAAACTAGAGAGAACCCTGGTTGATCAACATGAGAGGGATAATAGTCAACATCAACATTGATGACCCAGTGAGAGTTTGGGTAAGGACAAACGATAACATAAAACGCTTGGAAAAATTCTTTTTCAAACCCATTATATACTTGGAGAAAAGAGAATTAGAGAGAGCAAAAACATTTCTCACTTCGCCAACCGTTGAAGAAGTATTCCAAGAGAAGAAAACAGTTAATCCGAGAGGAGACAAGAAGGAATTAATCGGGGTAAAGCTATCCGGCTTCCAACCATACTTCGCCCTAAAACACTTCCTAGAAAACCTTAACATAGCGGCTTACAACATTGACATATTCCCAGAACAATTATTTCTACAAGCACCAGCACTCGTGGAATCAGACATAAAAATCAACCATGGGATCCATGGAAACCCGATAGATCCAGCGACACCAGAGCCACCCCCAATAAAACTTGCATTTCTAAAACAAGAAAACAACAATATTGCAATAGAAACTGAAGACGAGACAATTACCATAAATGCAAAAGAAAAACAAGCCTTAACAAGAACAATTAAAACGTTAAACATTGACATGATAGTCCACGATGATCACCTCCCAAAACACTTAATAGTTCAAGTGAAAAAGGAGAACCTTGATAAACTATTTGTCCCAAAAAGCAAGTTTCCTGGACTCGCCGCGCTAAGCGAGAAAGCACTGTTCACGTTTACATCCCCAAAACGCGTTGTTGAATTAACCATTGGCAACTCTGTTGACGCCAGGCAAGTACACTTTGCTCTAAAAAAGAACTGGGCCATACCAATGAAGGAGAACAATGTTGTCTTCCTGGAGCCCGCTAGCTTCTATTACTCTATTGATAAAGGACCAATAATGATCACTCCCAGGGGAAGCGTTTTCGAAAACGTTGCGGCGATAGACTTCACAAGCATGTTTCCCAACATCATAATGAAATACAACTTGAGCTACGAGACCTGCACCCCAAAACAAGTCAAAAGAGACAATGTTGGTTTCCTCCCCGAGATACTGAAAACACCACTAGAGCGAAGATTAGCATTCAAAAAACTTAAAGAAAAAAATCCCCACGCAGAGGAAAGATACAAAATGTTAAAATTACTCCTAGTTGCAATATACGGTTTCTCGGGAAAACTCGACAACAGGTTCGGCAACCCACTGTGCAACATGTACATCAACTACTACGCGAGAATAGAAATGGAAAACGCCATAAAAACCGCCAAAAAACAAGAATTCAAAGTAGTCTACTCTGACACGGACTCCCTATTCGTAACCAAGCAAAACATGAACATTGAAGAAGTAAACGAGTTAATCCAAAAAATACGCAACGCTACATCCCTACCAGTAAGCTTACAAGATTACTTCCGCGTAATAGTCTTCACAAAAACAAGCAACGCAAAAAGAAGAGTGCTAAAAAGATACTACGGGTTAACACGGGAAGGAAACATTGTCATAAAGGGAATAACTAGCGTTAGAACAGATACCCCACCACTAATAAAGAAAGCTCAAATAGAAGCCATAGAAACAACCCTAACCCTGCTAGAGAAAAACACACCGTGGAAAATCCCAGAAAAAATCAGTGAAATCTACAACAAGTACTTCGAAATGATCAAAGAAGGACAAGTAAAACTCAGCGAACTCATAATAAAGAAAAAACTCCGAAAAGACCCCAGTGAATACAGGACCAACCAACCCCACGTAATAATAGCCAAACACATAAAACAAGCCACAAAAGAAGACGAAATCGAATACATCTACACGGGCAGCAGAAACAAAAACCCACATGAGAGAGCAACAACACCAAACAGAGCAAAATACTACGACAAAATAAAGTACCTAGAAATGCTAAAAAAAGCCATAAACGAAATCTACGAACCGATAAAGGAAATAATAGAAGAAAACGCAACAAAAACAATCCTCAGCAAGGTGGGGTAACATCATCCACAGCGTCAGAGGCGCTGTGATTCATCACCCACAACAAAAACAATCACACCCAAAAACCCATTAATAAGAAACCGAAAACAAGATTTAAAAGCCTTACATCATTGCAAATAGAAATCAAAAATTGAACAAGTATATACGGGTATATGGGAAAAACTTAAAAAACAAAAAAATTAATAAAAGAAAACAATAAATAAAAATTTTAAATAACTCAAAGCAAAAATCCGAAAAAAAGGTGGACAAATGAAGAAAACCACCCCAATCATAATAGAAATTATCGCTTTGTTTGCAGCCACAACAGTACTAAATATCCAAAGCGATTGGGAATGGTCCAATTGGAGCTATGACTTCTGGAACCACGTACAAGTAAGGGTAGGGGGCAAATCACTAGGCATAACATTCACGAACATGGCAATAGATTTCGCAAGTTATGTTATATAATATAATTTTCGTTTTTCTTTGCCTTTGTGAGTCATTTATTAAAGGTGCAGTTGAATGCTACTTTCGGGGTTTCTTAGGTTGGCCTTTAGGAATTTGAATTTAAAGAATAAGAGTTCTTTGGCGGTTTTGTTTTTGATGGTGATTCCTGCGTTTAGTACATATAGTTATGTGGCGGATGCAATAGTCCAGGATATCAATGTTAGATATGTTCATGATCTTTATGCGAGTGGTGATATTGTTGTTTTTTATGGTTTTAATTATAGTGCTGGTGAACGGGAAGGTATTATCTTTAATGTGACTGATGTTGTTAGGTCTGTTGAGGGTGTTGAGTGGGCTGTTGCGCCTAGGAGCATTTATTATTTGCCTCTTAATGGTTCTTTTTATTGGTATCAGTTTCTTTGGTGTAATGTTAGTGATCCAGTTTTTCCTAAGCCTGAGTATGTTGTTGAAGGCGAATTTTTCTCGTCTAATGATGAGAATGCCGTTTTGCTTGATAGGCAGGCTTTTCTTTATTTTAAGTCTATTGGTCGTATTAGTGGGGTTGGAGACGTTCTAGGTTTTACTTTTAGGCATGTTTTTTGGAATAATGGTTCTGAGATTGTTGTCAGTTTTAGCTATGTTGTTAAGGGTGTTGTTTCCAGTCCAGCTATGGACGCTCTCGGCTCATCAATTACCGAGAGGAATGGCTTCGCTGGCAATATTATTATGCCTGTTAACACATTCCTAAAGTTCTTTAATGTCCTCTACGAGAAATTTTGGAGAAGAGGGGTATACGATGTTCTTACACCTGATAGTGCAATTGTTGTTCGTGTCAAGTCTGGTTATAACGTTGACGCTGTGGCTAAGGAAATCAAAAGAGTCGTGTCTGAGAAGTTTCCAAATGGGGAGGTACTTGTTTATATACCTGAGAGGACATGGCAGAGAACCGTTGAGAAGGAATTTCGTGAGATGGTGACTTATCT
>JAGSHR010000254.1 GCA_029855985.1 Candidatus Njordarchaeota archaeon | reverse complement strand
CTCTGAAAATGAACTAAATATTTAGGATTCTTTCCATATAAAACTTTTAAAATTCAGAAAATATTAAACTATCCTTGAATAACTTAAACTCGGAAAAAAGGGATCAAATTCTACATGGTGTTAAAATGTTTGGTTATTGGGGTAAAATCGCATTAGTCGATCTCTCCAAAAGAAAAATAAAATATTACAACTTCAAAGAGGAATTCTACAGAAAAATTATTGGCGGAAGGGGGCTTGGAGCTTACTTTTTCTATCACCTAATAAGACCCAAAATTGACCCATTATCCCCGGAGAACGTGATTATATTAGCATCAGGGCCTTTAAATGGCACTATGACCCCCCTCGCTTCAAAAATAGGTTTCTTTTTTAAATCTCCTTTAACAACAGGTTGGGGAGAATCCTACGTTGGAGGCACTTTACCTCCAGCTTTAGCTTGGTCTAAACTAGATGCTTTAATAATCAAGGGTAGATCCGAAGAACCAGTTTACCTGCATATTAACGAGGAAAACATTGAAATTTTAGAGGCTAAGGATCTTTGGGGCAAGGATGTCTACTATACAGAAGATTACTTGAAGGAAATTTATGGCAAAAAGGCGATAATAGCTTCAATAGGCCAAGCTGGAGAAAACTTGGTAAGATTCGCCGCTATAATGAATAACAAATGGAGAGCAGCTGGTCGCTCTGGGGGAGGAGCGGTTTTCGGTTCAAAGAAACTTAAAGCATTAGTCTTTACTGGCGAAAAAAAATACGTTAATATAAAGGAACCGGAGAAGTTAAGGAGCCTACTCGTGGAGCTAGCAAAAACCATTAGGGATAGTGATGCTGCTAAGGGACTAAGGGAATTTGGAACAGCTGGCTTAACCATCTTAGCTAATGAGATGGGTTTCTTCCCAACGGCCTACTGGTCAAGAGGCCGAATGAAAAACTGGGAAAAGATCGGCGCTCACTCAATAAAGGAAATATTGGTTAAAGTACATCCATGTTATAATTGCCCAATTGCGTGTGGTCGATACGTGAAAATTCAAACAAAGTGGGGTGAAATTGAACTTGACGGTTTAGAGTATGAATCAGTGGATACACTTGGGGGACAATTGTTGTTGGATGATTTAGGTGCTGTAACTTACCTCAATGAACTCGCCGACAAATACGGTTTGGATACGATATCACTAGGTAATGTTCTTGGTTTTGCGGTTGAAGCCCACAAGAGAGGAAAGATAAAAACTCGTGTAAACTATGGAGACGGGGATGCATTTGTGAAACTTGTGCAGGACATAGTTTTCAGGAAAGGGGATGGAGATATACTTGCTGAAGGAGTTGCTAGGGCATCCAAGACACTCGGATTAGAGGACATAGCCGTTCACGTCAAGGGACAAGAACCACCAGCGTACGATCCAAGAAGATTGAAGGGCATGATTGTAGGACTAGGGACATCTGTGAGGGGCGCTTGTCACTTGAGGATGATGGCTTACTACATTGACTTAAAGAAACTTGGTGGTGGCCCAGAGGTTATCACAGAGGAAAAAATAAATTACATGGTTGATTTCGAAGATTACTTGAACGCATTTGATTCACTTATCGTTTGTAAGTTCGGTAGGAACATATTCACATGGGAGAATATGACTGCGATCTTTAATGCTGTCACAGGTTTTGATTTCAATATAAACGAGTTTAAACTCGTTAATAGGAGGATAAATGCATTAATTAGGTTAATAAATGCAAGAGAGGGATTCACCAGAAAAGATGACAGGTTACCAAAGAGACTTCTTAGGGAACCGTTAAAGAACAATGGGGATGAATATAGAATCACAGAAGAAGAAATGGAGAAATATCTAGATATGTACTATGAGAAAAGGGGATACGATAAAAACGGGATACCCACCGAGGAAACGCTGAAAAGATTGGGTGTACTGGAGCTAACGGAGAAACCCGTAAACATCGAAGAATAAAACAAGTCATTTTTCCCATTTTTTTATTTGAGATTGAGAACAAGTATTGTTTTAGTTGGTGGACGGGGCGGGATTCGAACCCGCGGCCTCCGCGTTGCAAGCGCGACGCTCTACCAACTGAGCTACCCGTCCTTCTTTGGTCTAAGATTGTTT
>JAGSHR010000104.1 GCA_029855985.1 Candidatus Njordarchaeota archaeon | reverse complement strand
GTTTAAAACCTTGATTCTCACTCTGTGTGGGTATTCTTGGAGCTTTTTCCTGATCTCGTACAGTTCCCCGTGGGCGACTAGGGTGCCCCTATATATGAAGTATGCCTTTGTGCAGACTTTTTCTGCTTCAAACAATAAATGCGTGCTGTAGATCACTAGCTTACCATTTTTTCTCCACTTTTTAATGAGGTTTATCATTCTGTGTCTCCAAATGGGATCTAAGCCGTTCATTGGTTCGTCGAGTAGGATTACTTCTGGGTCATGAACTATTGCTTGAGCGATCTTGACTCTCTGAAGCATACCGCGACTATAACCCATTATTTGTCTATCCGCAAAATCACTCATACCGAACTCTTTAATCACTTCGCTAACCCTCTTATTCATCTCATGTGTTGTGAAACCATACAGCCTTAATATCTTCTCTAGGTATTTTCTAGCTGTTAACCAAGGGTATGGTTCATCAAATTCGGGAGCGTAACCAATCCTTCTAATAATTTTTGGGTTGTTGAAAGGGTTCTCACCCAAGGTTGTTACAATGCCTTTATCAGGTTTTATGAGACCAGCTATTAACCTGAGGGTTGTTGTTTTACCTGCTCCGTTGGGTCCGAGTAGCCCGTTACATCCCTTATCAAAATGTGCCGTAAAGTCGGATAAAGCTGCTGTTAAACCGTAAACCTTGGAGACCTCGATCAGGCTGATCATGGGTATCCCTCACTCCATTGTTATCTTTAGTGAGATTTTACCAATTCTATTGTATATGATGGCTATGAATACGAGAATTCCCGCAACCATTAGTGATGCCCCATAAACGTATATTTGAGGCTCTAACTGTAGGTTAGGGAGAAACAGAAAGCGTGATACTAAATCTAAAACTCTCGGATCTAGGTTTTTCCAAGGGACACCTAGGATTGTTAATAGGAGGGATGTTGACCAGAATACCATGCTGATTATTTGGAATCTCGTGTCCACGAAGGCTCCAAGAGAGAATCCAAGTATGTAGCTAGAATAGTAAATTATGAATGCGATGAGCACACTGGCGCCTCTATCTTCCACGATCATTGTAACAGAGAAGACAAATAGTATGTAAAACGATATGATCAAGATTGAGGATATAATTGATTGCACAATTATGGTTAAGGTTAACATTGGGGAGAAATCAGTCATTATATTAACATGTCTCAGAATGGGGACTGTGACCATTACAATTATTGGAATTATCGCAACCATGAATATTATTGAGAAGACCGCGAGAAACCTGCTAATTATGTAAAAACTGTTTGGAATTGGCTTAGAGTAATACAATATTAGACTCCTGCTTTTTAATTCATCTGATAAAAGATTTGCTCCAGAAAATGCAATTATCCAAAAGACGAGATCATTTAAGATAGTTATCGCAAACCCAAAAATTACTAGTCCATAATACACGGAAATGGGATCTAAGCCGGCTCTCTGTATTAGCGATACAAAAAAATCCGAGAAAACAACTATGATTGATGTACCGGTTACGACCATGAAAGTGTAGATCAAGAATAACAAAAGAAATAGTTTACTTTTTAACAATCTCTCTTTAATGGTGAAAACCGTCATTTGAAATAAACGGTACCAAATGTTATTGTTTCTTTCCTTCACCCTTATGGGCTTTATCGCTTCTATACTCATTTTACTTCACCTCTTATAATGTTTTCAAAGACCTCCTCTAGAGTTAGTTGAGAATGCTTCAAGGTTCTAAGCTCTAACCTAAATTCCCTAACTAGCTTGAGGATATCGTTGATCACTTCTTCTTCATTTTTATCATCGGGTAAATAAACATGTATCACGTTTTCGTCTTCATCGTAAGAGTTTTTTAGCCCAACTTCATTCAATGCGTTTGAGAATTCTTTCACTCTCTTATTTGGTTTAAGCGATACTTTGAGGAGCAATTTGTTTTTGATTGGCTTTATCAACCTATCTTTTTCTCCCTCGTAGATCACTCTCCCCTTATTTATAAGAACAATGTTATCACATATCATTTCAACATCCTTCAAAATGTGTGTTGAAAGAACAATATCCTTATCTAGCTCCTTGTGTAGAGCCTCAATCAACCTCAACATTCGCTCCCTTGCAAT
>JAGSHR010000211.1 GCA_029855985.1 Candidatus Njordarchaeota archaeon | reverse complement strand
TGTCAAGGCAATTCAGGCCCAATTTTCTTAGTATTTATCACACTTTTAAAGAATTGACAATATTGACTAATTTAATAAAGGGAAAGTGGTGGGGGTAAGGAACATTTCCTCACCGTAAAAATGAGAAAGCCAGCAGAGTGCATATATCAATGAAAGTGTGAACACTTGTTCTCATAGTCATTTAAGGCAATCCGTAAACCATACACTGTATATTGAGATATAAAAAAGAGGTTTTTTAGACAAAGCTCGAGGATTGACATCGCTATAGGAAGGCATAAGAATATTGACTACTTAAGAAGTTGATGTTCCCTCTTGGAGGGGTCCCAAATAGGTGCTGGTTAGTGGGGAGTGTGGTAGTATTTGATAGATTTTGGGCTATTGTTATGCGTTTTGTGGGATGTATGGATGAATAAACTACACTTACAAGGTTATCGTAAGCCAAATGAAGGATGGCTATACATTTCTGAGGTGAAAGATGAAACAAGAATGTAATGAGAAAGAATTACACGAGATTATAGAATCGGTTAATAGCCGGGATGATACTCCTTTAGAATATAAGTCGCCTATATTGAGAAGGCTGGAGGAACGATGTAAAGATGGTGGTATTGAATGCGAATTGATAGAGCATTCATCTCCTCGCCAAGGTGGTATTCAAATATATTTGCCAGCGGGTCGTGAAAAAATTTCTCTTACTGTACGAAACAACCTGTCAGCAGAGTTATTATTATGCGTGCCGTTCGAATCTATACACGGATTAAATGAATATAGAGCGTTTTATTCTTACGATGATGGTTACATTGAAGCAATGATAGAGACCGGGCTCCGTTTTGAGCCACCATCGTCATTTTTACTTGGTCGGTTGCAGCGGATATTGTCAGATCAGAACGGGACTTCTGAAGAAAACTATGAAAGAGAGCGTATTGTATTTCCCCCCGATGAAAAACGGTTCCCAAATGTAAGGGTAAGTATAGGGTATTCTACATATACTTTTTTTGTTTTGGAACTCTTGAGACGTCCCATGTTTCTTAGGAGTAGGTTTAGAAACGTGCTACGTCCCCTTACAATAAGAATTGAGGGGGTTTCTATATCCAATTATGAGCAGGTAAAGTCGGTATTGGAGAAGTTTGCAAACGCGGTTTTCTTTCAACTTGATTTGTTGGCTGGCTCTCCAATGCATCTCGCCCTAAATCGAGAGATGTCAAGTATGGCAAGACCACGGAGACGTTTAAGATTTTCAGGAGAAGCGAATTTGTCCTTCCCCAAGTATCAATATGATGCTAAGCCAATGTCATTGTATTGGTACGCTAGCATGGCTGAGGGGATGCCCTTGCTTCAATATCTCGCCTATTACCAAGTAATTGAGTTTTACTTCCCAATGTTTGCCGAAAAAGCCATGCATAAAATTGTTCAACGGATGCTTAAAGACCCAAGTTTTGATGTGAACAGAGATATAGATATTAGTCGTTTGCTTGCATCTCTAAAGCCTTATCTCGCAAAAGACGGATTTGGGAATGAGCAATCTGCTTTGTTAGCGACGGTAAGAGAATGTGTTACGGAACAGGAATTAAGAGATTTCTTTGCTGAAGATGAAAGCATGATTGACTTTTATAAAACAAACTCACAACTGATCTCGGCTGAAAAAATCTCTGTAGAGAGTAGCAAGGCAGACATCGTTACTCAAGTAGCCAAAAGAATATATGATATTCGATGTAAGATAGTACATACTAAATCCTCTGCTAAAAGTGGCCAATCTGATTTGTTATTACCCTTTTCAAAAGAAGCACAGTATCTTGGTTTTGACATAGAACTAGTCCGCTTCATTGCACGCAAGGTCTTAATCGCTTCTAGTCGACCTTTTACTCTATAGTCTTTACAACAGGCTAACATAACGTTAAACGAATCCGGCATTACGTGAAAGTTGTGGAATTTTTGTCAAAGATTACATGCCAATCTTGATTCCACGGTCGCGCTGTTGGGACTATTATTACTTTGTCTCATTTTAGGTTTGAGTGTTGTAAAACTTTAATTAGAAGACTGAGATCATGATAGACCCCAGATTGAAGGATAAAGTGGTTCTTATTATGGAGGCAAATAACCGTTATGGCATTGGTGCGGCTACAGCCAGAGCATTTGCCGCTCAGGAAGCGCGTGTGCACCTCCATTTCTTCCGCTCACCCTCTACCAACTCTGATCAGGAAAAGATAGAGGGCCCCGGGTTTATTTTTTCAACGCCCAGCAGAGCAAAACAGCGGATGAAGTCCTTCGGACAATCCACCAGAACGGTGGGCAAGCGACAGCTATCGAAC
>JAGSHR010000242.1 GCA_029855985.1 Candidatus Njordarchaeota archaeon | reverse complement strand
CTTAATGTTATTTTATTAATAGGAGCAAGCGCGTGTATTACCTTCGTAACAATATTTCCATAATTCTTATAACCTCTATTTCTAGTGGAAATATGGTGACTTTTTATGGTTGACAGCGCTTCAAGGCCACTAGATGACATTTTCGAGCAGTTTCTATCAAGTCCTAAAATTATCAAAAATCGTGATGTTCTTAGGCCCACCTATGTTCCTGAACATTTACCGCATAGAGACGACCAAATAAGAAAAGTGGCTATGATTCTAGCAGCAGCTCTGAAAGGTGGGACACCTTCTAATTTGCTACTCTACGGAAAAACTGGGACTGGAAAGACAGCAGTAGCTAAATATGTTTTAAAACACCTTAAACTAAAAAGTATAGACTCGGGGATTACACCTCCATTAATAGCGTATATTAATTGTGGAATTGTTGATACTAATTATAGAGTTTTAGCGCAGTTAAATAAAGCGATAGGTGTTGATGTTCCCTTTACTGGGCTTCCTACGGATGAAGTATATCACAGATTTTTAGATGCTTTAGACAAACATTCAAAACTAATGATTATTGTTTTAGATGAAGTTGATATGCTTGTTAAGAAAAGTGGTGATTCAATTCTGTATGACCTTACTAGGATTAATAGTAGTCTTGATAATGCCAGAGTTAGTTTAATTGGAATCTCAAATGATTTAAAGTTTAAAGAGTATTTAGATCCTCGCGTACTTAGTAGCTTAAGTGAAGAGGAAATAGTATTTCCTCCGTATACTGCTAACGAGTTGAAAGATATACTCAGTGAACGTGCTGCACTAGGAATATATGAAGATGCAATTTCTCCAGGTGTTATTAATCTTTGTGCTGCTTATGCTGCACGAGAACATGGTGATGCGAGAAGAGCTTTAGATCTTCTTAGGGTATCTGCGGAGATAGCTGAGAGAGAAGGGGCTGATAAAATTACTGAAGAACACGTTAAGAAAGCAAAGGTTCAAATTGAAGCCGATGTCATTACTGAGACCATAAAAGGGTTGCCTCTTCAATCTAAGTTAGTTTTATATGGTATTTACTTGGCTAACAAGCAATCTTCACCTGCTGTAATGACAGGTGATGTATATTCGATTTATACTGATCTCTGTAAGCTTCTTCATGTAGAACCGTTAACACAGAGAAGAGTTAGTGACTTGATAAATGAACTTGATATGCTTGGTGTTGTTAATGCAAGTGTGGTTAGCAAGGGTCGGTATGGTCGCAGTAAGCGAATAAAACTTGCTGTATCTAGGAAACTTGTTAGAACAATTTTAGAAGAAGACCCTCGTTTCCAAAAAATATCTAGTTCTTTTGGCTCGTCACTTAGTGAATAAAGTAAATTAAATTTGGTGATCTTATGAAATATCCTCCGAAAATGAGTGTGCATGTGAGTATCGCAATTCCTTCTTCTTTTGCATCACAAATTCAACATCCTATTGTTAAAGCATACATGATTAGCCAAATTGCAAGAGCTGCAGCAATTTTTCGAGTCGAAAATATTATCATCTATCTGGCCTCAGTGGATAGGGTTCAGAAACGTTACCAAAAACAAATTGCAATGATTCTAAACTACTTGATAACTCCACAATATCTTCGGAAGAAAATTTTTCCTAAAACTAAATTGTTGCGATATGTAGGCGTACTACCCCCTTTACAAACGCCTAATCATCCCCTCTATGAAGAATTTTCATTAATAAAAGAAGAGCTACGTGAGGGTTTAATTCTTCGCGAGACAAAATCCAATTATATTGTTGATGTTGGATTGAGCAGAAAGATAAAAGTTAAAAAAACAAGAAAGTTATCTGTTGGTAATTTGGTATTAGTTCATCTTAAACGGATTTCCGGCAAACTGGTCGGTAACGTGGTTGATTACCCAGAATTTAATTTTTATTTAAGATACAATGTTATTTCTTTAAATGGGGTGCTTAAGCAGCTACTGGACATGTATAAATCAAAAAGGTTCACCATAATTGGGACCTCAAGATTTGGTGTACTTTACAGTAGAGTTTCACAGGAAATAAAAGAAGATGTTAAAAAAAATAAGCGAGTTTTAGTGGTTTTTGGTGGTCCTAAGGAGGGACTCCTAAGTCTTGGATCAAAGGCTGAAGATTATGATTTTTTCATAAATATAGTCCCAAATCAAGGAGTAAAAGTTATTAGAACAGAGGAAGCTGTATTTGCCACATTATCTCTACTGGTTAATCTCTTAGCTGAATAAATCATAATCACTATGATTTATTAGAAAAAGCGAAACAAAAGATTTATATCCTACACGATATTGAGAGTTTTTGACATCTTAAAAATAGAGTATATTCCTAATATCATCAAAGAGTTGAGTATTAGTAGCACAATATATAAAAATAAAGATTGCTAGTTTACTGCAATATAATGTCCGAAGGTGAATCTGAATGGGTCACAGAAAGTTTAACGCGCCAAAAAGGGGCTCATTGGCCTATCTACCAAGAGGGCGAGTGTCTAGAAGAATTCCCAGAATACGTCATTGGCCTGTTTACAATGGTAAAGAACCTAAAGTTCTTGGATTCGCAGGTTACAAAGCGGGTTTAACACATGTAATTTATATAGACAATAAAAAAACAAGTCCACAGTATGGCCAAGAGATTACCAGTGTCGCCACTGTTATAGAAACTCCTCCAATGTATGTTCTTGGTATACGCGGATATATTAAAGAACCAACTGGATTGAGATTACTTAATGAAGTTTTAGCAGATCCTGAAACAATTCCTAAAGAGCTTAACAGGGTAATAACCTTACCTGATAAAGAGAAATATAATTTTGATGAAAAAATAAGAACTCTTGAAGAAAACATCCATAAATATAACCAAATCAGACTCCTCTTAGTAACCCAACCAACGCTGGCTGGAATTCACAAGAAAAAACCTGAAATTCTAGAATATCCAATTGGAGCGCCATCTATTGAATCCGCTATGGAATATGCTAAGTCTAAACTGGGTAAAAACCTAGTTGTTAATGAAGTATTTTCTCTGGGCCAGTTCATCGATGTTATTTCAATCACTAAAGGCCATGGTTTTCAAGGTCCTGTAAAACGTTGGGGTATTAGGATACTTCAGCATAAATCTAGAAAGACGAAGCGTGGTGTTGGTGCTATAGGCCCATGGCATCCTGCTAGAGTCATGTATACAGTTCCAAGAGCTGGACAGATGGGCTATCACCAAAGGACTGAATATAACAAAATGATTTTAAAAATTGGAAGTAGCGGGGAAGATATAACTCCTAAAGGTGGATTTCCACATTATGGAGTAGTTAAGTCAAACTATATCCTGCTGTTAGGTACTGTTCCCGGTCCTGCTAAAAGATTGATTAGATTGAGAGATGCCATTAGACCACCGAAGTCCAAGTACGAATTACCAGAAAATCGTGATGAACTAAACTTAGTTTACGTTAGTCTAGAATCCAAACAGTAGGTGATTTACAATGAATGTAAACGTATATGATTTAGAAGGTAAGTCGGTTGGTACTGTACACTTACCTGAAATATTTCTTACTCCTTACAGACCTGATGTTATAAGAAAGGCATTCTTAAGTGTTTATTCTCATAGATTTCAGCCCCAGGGACGAGACATTATGGCTGGAAAAAGAACTGTCTCTTATACACATCT
>JAGSHR010000165.1 GCA_029855985.1 Candidatus Njordarchaeota archaeon | reverse complement strand
TTTTAAGTTTGAGCATATATTAACCTTTCGCGAATATTTAAAAATCTTACAGGATTACCAACCAGTGATCACGGCCTTAACCAAGGTTTAAAGGCCCAAATTGATATTAATCATTATATGAAACTGATTAAAAAATAAAATGAAAATTTTGAACCTGTTTTAATACATTGTCCTCATAGTGAGATTGGAAGTTGTCTAATAGAGATATGAGAAAAAGATTTAAGAAAGAGAAATACAAAAATGAGGTTCAAAATAATCCAATGTTCTCCGCTAGACCCTTCAACAATAGCATTAAATTTAGTTGTGTTTTGGAGTTACAATTTTAAAGGGTTGTTCTAATTCTAATCTGTATTTGACAAGCTCTAATATCCCCTTTTTCTCCAGTTTCTTTAAGAATTCTTTTAACCCTTTATTTTTGCCTCCTTTTTCTATCGATGCTTTCAAAAGTTTTTCCACTTTTTCAATTAGTAATATCGCACTCTTAATTTTCTCCTCGAGTTTCATACTGTTTTTAGCATGGATGCGTATTATTTTACCAAAAAACCTGTAATAACTTTCATCAATTTCTTTGAAATCCCCTTCACGAACATTAATTTCAACATAATCCAGCTCTTTTAGTATCTCCTTAACGGGTTCAACAGTCCCTCTTGGTACAATGAGATCGCCCTTTTTAACCATTAGAATTTTAGCAATAAGCATTGCTAATCCATCTGGCCCCAATTGATTCAATATTCTAATAAATGGAGACTCTCTCATCGCCATGGAAACTTCAATCAGAGGATAAGCTTCAATAAAATATAAGTCGTCCTCCAATAGATTAACGATCACAACGTGATCCCCATGGTTATAAGCATATTCAGCGGGGTAAATTGGTTCCCTCACCACACGTACTTCACTACCACATATGGGACACGACTCAACATTAACTACTGAATCACTTTCTTTCAAAACCTTAAAAGGGACTGGTTCTACAGCCCTAATATAATCAAACCTATCGTACTTTACCAGAACTACATGGTCGCCGTGGTGAACTGCAACCTTTGACATGAATTCGCTTGGTTCCGGTAAATCCTCTAACCTAATGCTTTTCCCACAGGTTGGACAGCTTATCTCCTTAAAATAATTTTTACCTTTCTCAAATACTTCCAACTCTCAACCCTCTAACTGCCGTAAATGACTTCACTATGTCGAAGATTATATCAAACAGTTTGTGGATGTTCTCACCTAAAAGTGCGCTTGTCTGAATGAACAAGTGGTAGTCCAATTTAGCTTTCACTTTATCCAATATCTTGATCAGAATTTCGTCACCAATAGTCTTCTTATCTTTTTTATTACCCACCAATAGGATAACGGTATTTTCATCCTTATATTTCTCGATTTGAGGAATCCAATAAGACATTATGCTCTTGAGGGAACTAAAGTCGGATAAATAGAATACAAGAAGAACAAGGTTAGATCCCTTAATGAAGTTAACGAGAATGTCAGTAAACCACCTTTGACCAGCAAAGTCCCAGAGTATTACTTTAACGTCATCCTTAGTTATCACATAGTTATCAATAGCGATGGTGCTGCTTATACTTTCAATATTTTCACCAAAATAAGATTTAATTATGGAGGTCTTACCAACACCTGAATCTCCAATAACGGCTACTTTAATGTGCTTTATATTGTTAATCATTGTGAATCACATCCTTTCACTCAAACAAAGCTTCGAACTTCTTTAATGCATTCTTTGTTAAAGTTTTAACAATAGTCAAATCGGCATTCTTATCAGTAAAGGAGGCCAAACTAAAAGCCTCGCTAATGGCAATTATTATGTTTCCATTGTCCAACTCTATTTGAACATAATTTGTCATGCCATCTAAACCAAGGGATTCAGTTTTCTTTTTAATTAGGGACAAAAATGTAGTCAAACTAATAGCAAATTGATTTGGATCGCCTTTCTCTAACCCATGAGAGTAAACTGGCATACCGTCATTTGTCAACAATATGGCTTTTTTGATAGATTTCTCTTTTTTAATTAGGTTCGACATCTCTTTATGCAACTGTGCGCGTATCCCAGTGTCAATACCCAAAAGATTCTTAATTTTATCCAATACCACCTTTTTCACCAAATTCATAAAAATTGATTGATTTCATTCACTTCTCAAAAAAAATTAAGATGAATTATACACTCATTATCACTGTAACTCTCAACTTTAATATCCATTGTTTCATCCGTTATTGTTCTTACAAAAGCAACGAAACTTAAACCTCTCAAGCAAATGCTACTTTTATCTACGTCGCCGAGTTTTCTTAAAACATGTTTTATTGCCGTAACAAAAGGATCGTTAGTTATTTTTATTTTAGCCTCATCTTCTTTAGCATCTAATATCTGGATGTCGTCTTTGTTTATTTGACCAGATTCCACTAAATAATCAATATAGTATGTTAGGAGTCCCTTAAGTGTTTTATCGCTAATTTCCACGTTTTTCCATATCTTCTTGTTCAAATCTTTAAATGAAGTTAAAATCACACCCTTAGTTATAGGCCCTACGGTTCCACTTAATTTTAATTCGCCAGCAGCGAGGGAATAAACCAAACCTGAGATAATTAACTCTAATTCGCTCAGATCACTAATCTTGTCGATTATCCCTAATAGATCCTCAAAACCTTTCATCTCACCTATCTCAACAATAACACTTAATTCTTCCTTGGAAAAGGCTTGGAACTCGCTCAATATAAATTTCATAATTGGATCAACAAGCAAAGGATTATTTTTCAGGGAATTTAACCATTCTCTGATAAATTCTCTAGCATGTTCAATAGCCACTTCTTTTACCCCCATTATGTCATCCTCCCCTCCTTGTTCTAACTCATGACCTCCTCAATCGTTTTAGAAATCCTTTCAATCTCAGTGAACAATAAGCCTATATTAGCCTCATTACCAACAACAGCAATCAAAAGAACCCCCTTCTTGACTTCAGACAACACAATTTTACCGTTCTCATTCTCAATGAGAATTCTTCTAAGAGAACCCCCTGTTAACTCTTTTGATGACTTAGAACCAATGACGAATATGGAAGCAGCCATAGCAGCCATAATGTCTTTGTCTATATCAGTACGTATATTCTCTGCTATTAACAGGCCATCTGTTCTCGCGATGGCTGCGCCCTTTATCTCTGGGTCACGTGCTTGCAAATCCATTAAAACTTTTTCTAAGTTTTTCCTTATAGATGATACCATTTTTTTCGCTCCATTTAATTGACATACCATATCATGATAT
>JAGSHR010000298.1 GCA_029855985.1 Candidatus Njordarchaeota archaeon | reverse complement strand
ATGTGTAATGGAGTATAAGAAACTTGGAAAAAGCGATTTGAGAGTATCCCGAATAGGGTTAGGTACATGGCAATTTGGGACAAAAGGGTGGAGGTTCCTTGACAAAGAAGAAATGAAGAAAGTTCTAAACAAAGCTCTTGATAGTGGAATTAATTTCATCGACACTGCTGAGGTTTACGGTGGAGGTGTCTCGGAAACCGTTATTGGCGAAGTTTTAAAAGAGAGAGGCGATCGAGATGATTTGTTAATCGCAACAAAGGTAGCTCCATCACACTTCAAGTATAAAGATGTATTAAAAGCTGCGAACAAAAGCTTGGAAAGGTTGCAAATTGACACCATAGATTTGTATCAACTCCACTGGCCAAACAACTATGTTCCCTTAAGTGAAACAATGAAGGCAATGGAGCAGCTTGTTAGAGAGGGGAAAGTGAGATATATCGGTTTATCGAATTTCCCGCCCTGTCTGACGAGGGATGCTATAAATGCGCTCAAGGATAACGAAATTATATCAAATCAGGTAAAATATAACATACTTGAGAGGGACATTGAAAACTATATTTGGCCTGCAATGAGAGAACATGGAATAGTGATCATTGCTTATAGCCCATTAGCAATGGGCTTTCTCACTGGAAAATACAATGAAAACACCGTCTTTCCCGAGGAGGATTATCGAGCTAACCACTATTTATACAAGAACAAGGAAAATTATAGGAAGGTACTGGAGATAAACAAGCTCCTCAGAGAAATTGGTGAAAAATACGGTAAAACGGTTCCACAAGTGGCAATAAACTGGCTATTAAAATTCGACGATGTATTTCCGATACCTGGTGCTAAAAGTATCGCGCACGTTGAAAGCAATTTAGGCGCCCTCGGATGGCAACTATCGGATGAGGATTGGAATAAAATTAAAGAAGCAACGGATAATTTAGATTTCACTCACTTTGTCTAAGGCTATAAATACTTTTAAATATTTTTTCTTTCTTAGCGTGCAAAACGTTTTTTGCGGTCTTCATTCTCATAACCTAAACTTAGCACTAAGAAAAACTTAAAAAACAAAAACACATGATAAAACACTATGAAAGATGGATAATATCGAGGACGGGTAGCTCAGTTGGTAGAGCGCGGCGTTGGCAGCGCCGAGGCCGCGGGTTCGATTCCCGCCCCGTCCACCACTCTACCAACTATTCGTTAAGAACAATGCTTTTATACTTATGCGTTTAAGCAAATTCTCAATCATTATGGTTTATATATACTCTTGAATAATAACTATATTGCCCCACGATTTAACAGTGGGGCATTATAAAAAAATCAACGATTAAACATTTTGTAGATAAAATTTAAATTCGAATTAAAGAAAAAGAAACTATTAATCATTATGGGAGAATAGCCCACAACAAGAAAGGTGATAAAGAATGGCAAGGAAGAAACCACACATCAACTTGATAGTCATTGGACACGTAGACCACGGTAAATCAACAGGTATTGGTCACTTCCTATATCTAGTAGGTGCAGTGGACGATAGAGTTATCAAGAAGTACGAGGAAGAGGCAAAGCAAATAGGAAAAGAGTCTTGGAAGTACGCATGGGTGCTTGACAAGCTACAAGAAGAGAGAAAGAGAGGTCTAACTATTGACCTTGGATACTTCAAATTCGAGACACCCAAATATCAATTTACAATCATTGATGCCCCTGGGCACAGAGACTTCATTAAGAACATGATTACTGGGGCATCCCAGGCAGACGCTGCAATATTGTTCGTATCCGCTAAGCCAAACGAATTCGAAGCTGGCTACGCAAGAGGAGGCCAGACTGTAGAGCACGCAATCCTAGCGAAAACCCTTGGTATTGATCAATTGATAGTATGTATCAACAAGATGGATGACCCTGCAGTCAATTACAGTGAGGAAAGATACAAGGAAATCAAAGAAGAGTTATCAAGATTCCTAAAGAGCATTGGTTACAATGTTGAAAAAGTCCCATTCATTCCAACAAGCGGTTTGAAAGGAGACAACCTAAAAGAGAGATCACCAAACATGCCATGGTATAAGGGACCAACCCTATATGAAGCACTAGACAACCTAGAGCCACCCAAGCCAATGACCGACAAGCCGCTAAGATTACCAATCCAAAAGATCTTCAAGATTAAGGGAGTAGGTACTGTTATCACTGGTAGAGTAGAGACTGGAATACTAAAAGTAGGTGACGATGTAATAATCATGCCACCAAAGAAAGGCGGTAAAGTAAACAGCATAGAGATGCACCATGAACCATTACAAGAAGCAGTTCCTGGCGATAACGTAGGTATAAACATTAAAGGTCTAGGGGCAGAGGATGTTAAGAGGGGAGATGTACTAGGTCACACAGATAACCCACCAAGCGTAGTTGGTCCAGGTTATGGTACATTTACAGCTCAAATCATCGTGATTAACCACCCAACAAGCATACCAGTAGGTTACACACCAGTGATGCACGCTCACACCCTACAAGTAGCAACAAGATTCCTAGAGTTAAAGAAGAAGATTGATCAAAGAACTGGTCAGGTTATTGAGGAGAACCCACAATCACTAAAGAAGGGAGACGCCGGTATCGTAGAGCTACAACCAATCAAGCCAGCAAGCATCGAGGTATTCAAGGAATTCCCACCATTAGGAAGATTCGCAATTAGAGACATGGGTCAGCTAGTAGCTGTAGGAGTTGTTCAAGCAATTAATAAGGAAGGATAAAAATAATACAATTAATTTTTTTATTTCATGTTTTTGTTGCTTTGATTCTTATTCTTGGTGAACTTCTGCTTTCTCAATAATAAAATTGGATACCCTGTGTTCTATAATAGTGATTCGATCGACTCCTTTTAGTTCATCTATTATCTTTTTGAAGATCTAACTCTCTTTTTCCCAAAGAATTCTACTGCATAACCCAGTCCTATTTGGTATCATTTCTAGTGTAATCTTGGAGGGGGAGAAACTTAAAGAAAGAGTTTATGCGGGAGTTTAACTAGAGTTGATTAAACTTGGGTTTATCTTGTTGGGAAGGAGAATTAGAAATTGACATAGTATTTTTCTGACTAGGAACGCTTGTTTATACTTGTTTTGATGGTGGGGAGTTTCTTTTTGTTGATTCTCTTATAGCAATCTAGGCAAATCGGCACTTTACCGATTATTTTTATTTCGTTTCCGTCAAAGCTGAATTTATAAGCGAATGCTTCAACACCGTGATTAATGGAGTCTATTAATGCTTTGGTGAACTCTGGGTCGGTGTGACCATTTGGTGAAAATATCTCTGCGTCAGGTCTCATAATAGCGAAAAAAACTATCGATCGATAACCTCTCTTTCTTAGCTCTAGTAATTCCCTAATGTGTTTTGTTCCCCGTTTTGTTGGAGCGTCTGGAAAAAGAGCCACTTTGTCGATAACCAAGGTGCAACCTTTTACTTCGAGAAATGTTTCTTGACCTTTACAGTCTAGTAAAAAATCAATTCGACTATTCCCTATCTTCACCTCTCTGTGCTTAATCTTGCAATCACTCAACTCAAGTATATTTCCATTCACTAATTCTTCTTCCACTATATCGCTGTGGTATCCTGAGTTAGTGAAAACCCAAAAATTCTCATGATTTATGGCTAATACCTCGTACTTAGTTTTAATTATTTTTTCGCGTTTTTTTAAGAGGACTTTACGATTCTTGTCTATCAATTCACCAAGTCTTCCAGGATCTCGAAGATGAGCAAGTTCAATCTTGCCGTTTACTTTTACCCTCAATGTGAACCTATTTGGTCTATCAATTAGTTCTCCTATAACCTTTTCGCCTTGTATCCTCATTTTGAATCATTCTTTATGCAATTGTTATTCTGCTCAGACGATGCCCGCTTAATCATGTTTTTCATATCGTAGTCCTATCATCATCGCAGGATATCAAATTAGGAACGGGTTTCTTAAACTATCAAATTTCCTATTTCTCTGTTTCTCATCTTTAAATAGATATCGAATGGAGCATATTCCATTAGATAATTTGAAACGTGAGATAAGTTTTCTATCTGTTTTATGGGGGATATTATTTTTCTTATTTCTTCGCGCAATTCGTGTTTGACATTTATCCCCTCATGCCTTAATCTTTTTTCAAGTTTAAAGGCCAGTTTCTCGCCTTCGGTATCAAAATCTAGTAGGATCAATGTCTCACTTTTTTCATCTATGCTATCCACAATGTTTTCGATCCCAAAGGTTTGAAGTATTAGGACTCTCTCATTTATCATTAGCTCTGATAAGGCTTTCTTGTCATTGTACCCCTCAACAATAGTATACCCCCCTGTATTCACGTGTTCTAAAACTCTTAGCCACACCCTCCAAAACTTGTCAACATCGATTCCCAAAAGTTTTCTCATAAATGTCGCCTAAGCAATCTTTTTAAAAGTCAAAAGTACAGATTGTTAGGACAATATGGATT
>JAGSHR010000229.1 GCA_029855985.1 Candidatus Njordarchaeota archaeon | reverse complement strand
GACATAAACGAGGTGTACGAATTAACAGATTACATTCTCTTGTTGAACAAGAGAGTTATAGCTTTCGGAAAGCCCGATGAAGTGCTTAAAGAATCTATTTTAGAAAAAGTCTACGGAAAGAAAGTTAGGGTAATATGGAGAGAAGATCAATGCATCGCATTAATAGGTGATAAACATGCCTGATGTGTTATTGGTATTATATTCACCCTTTTTCATAAGAGCACTCATAGCGGCCATTTTAATATCATTTATAACGGCTACAATGGGGTCTTTTACGGTCTTCAGGGGACTAACGTTTATTGCTTCAACAATAGCACACGCAGTTTGGGCTGGAGCAGCACTGGGATTGCTCATCCAATTATACTTTGTTCCCTGGTTAAACCCGATTATAGTAACGATAGCTGTAGGTGTGGTTGCTGCAATAACCATATCGTTGCTTGCTGGAGACGGTGAGAGAGAAAAATTCGATGTAGCTATTGGGATAATATTTGCAACCTCGATGAGCTTAGTAATTCTGTTCATATCGATGCTAAGGGAATATGCTTCGAGGACATTTGGTTTACTTTTGGGGGACATTCTTTTACTCTCTTGGGAGGACCTCATGTACTTATTAGCCTTAACAGCCCTAGTGGTATTCCTAACACTACTGTTTTTAAACCAGTTTATCTTCATATCGTTTGACTTTGAAGGCGCTCGAGTAAGCGGGATCAAAGCCGAGTATTTTCAGATTCTAATGTTTACGTTAATAGCTTTGTCAATTGTAGTGATGGTAAAGAGCATAGGTGCTATACTTGTATATGCAATACTAACGATACCGCCAGCAATAGCTAATGAAGTGTCAAAAACAGTTTATCAGGCGATGCTAATAGCTTTTATAACGGCTCTAGCAACATCGATTGCTGGTTTATTTTTATCGATATATGTTGGAGTAGCACCAAGCGCCCTAATGGGATTAATGGAAACCGGGTTATACGTGATAGTAAAGTTGTTGAAGAGATAAAACAAAAAAATTTTAACCCACATTATTTATTTACTTATTCCACAAGCGCTATCCCAGTAACCCTAATCTCGTATTCTGGTAACGTTTGCGGTAAATTGTACCTGCTTCTAAAGGTTTCATCCATTATTACCCTCGGGTATTTGCCCTCATTTATGGATTCCAAGAAACGTCTCATATCTATTTCACTTATTATTTTCTTGTCTATAAACATCTTCTCTTCTATTTCAAGTGCAACTAGGTGCTTTAGGAAATCTAAACCGCTCACATCTAATCTCATTGAGTGAACGGCGAAAACCGCTGTATTCTCGTCCAAATATTGTAGTTTAAGCTCCCTGTAGATATCTCTCGGCCCAAAGAATCCTATCCATAATTGCACAATAACGCTTTCTAGCATTTCTTCATTGTTTTCTAAGATAACTTTTAATATTTTTTCTAAATCATCTTCTCTCGTTTCGGACAAAAGAAACACCATGGCATACTTATCCATAGAGAAATAAAGACTTGGAATTAAATAAATGGGTTTCTATTCTTTCTCACTTGGAAATCTTGCTGAAATCTCCCTATGGATTATTTCTATTAGTCCTTTTCCAGCTTGGGTTAAAGTTAGTTTCCAGCTTTTAACTGCACCCTTCTCCCTCACTTCCTTTTTGATTAAACCTACTCCAATTAGGTGTTCAACAGTGTTTTTGATGGATCTATATTTACTCAGTGTTTTTAATTCAACCATTATATCGGTGAGGGTGGCGACGCCTTTTTCATAAAGTATCTTTAGAATTAGCAAAGCGTGTGGTTTACTTAGGGCTTCGTAAACTAGGTTAATTGACGGATTTGTCATTGTCCCCTCACCACTTGATTTTTCTAATGGAATAAATCATTAGAAAAAACTTATAAATATACTCACTGGGAATATAACAATAGAGGGGAAACAAACTTTAAAAGCTTTATGCTGGTGAATCAAAATGAGTGCCTCTAATCTTGCTATAACCTATAAAAGAATATTTGAAAACCCCTTCAGTAGAAAAATCCTCCAATTCTTGATAAAAAAGCACCCTAAACACAAGAAATCATATTTAGAATTAGGGTTAGAAGCTTTAGCTGGAGAACTCGAACACAGTGACCCCCTAATAAGCATAAGTAAACACCTAGTTTCTCTAGCTATAAACATTGTCGCCCACACATTCAAAGCCAACAAAAAAGAGATACTGGAAGGAATAGACAAACCCTACAACCGCAGAGGAATCTACGCTGTAGTTAAAGGCGTAGTTGACTTTGGGGTAAGAAAACCCTTCGTTCCAGGGGCACCCTTCCTTGTAGTTTGGGATTACACTTACAGGTGTAATCTTAGGTGCAAACACTGTTACATCAACGCAGGTATAGATAAAAGACCGGAAATGACGCTAGATGAAAGAAGACGGGCATTAGATATTATGGCAGACGCTGGAGTAGTAAGCATAGCATTCTCTGGAGGAGAGCCCCTGCTAGGGCCTAGAATATTTGATATGATAAAAAGAGCGCATGATTATGGTATGTATACCGCAATAGCAACAAATGGAACGCTCATCACTGAGAAAATAGCTGAAAAGCTTAAAAAAGCTGGCTTAGACTACGCTCAAATTAGTTTAGATGCACCTTACCCCGAGATCCATGATGATTTTCGCGGTATCCCTGGTGCATGGGCGAGGACAGTTAGAGGAATCAAAAACGCTAAAAAAGCGGGAATAATGGTTGAGATATCAACGACAATCACGAGATACAATATTGATTACATAGATGAAATGATACGTCTAGCCGAAGAGTTAGGCGTTGATATGTTCATGCATTTCAACTTCGTTCCGACGGGGAGAGGTAAAGAGATCGTTGAGATGGATCTCACACCAATTGAGAGAGAAAAGTTGTTAAGGAAGTTCGTAAAGATACTTTACGGTAACCCCAAAGTTCCCACATTATCCACTGCACCACAACTAGCAAGAGTCGCAATACAGTATGCTAATTCATGCAAGATGGAGGAATACATTGTGGGAGGGCACTTTTATGGATTCGAAATGGGGGAGAAAGCAAAAGAAGTTGCCGAGTTTTTGGGTGGCTGTGGTGCTGGTAGACTTTATATTTCCTTAGAGCCAAACGGTGACATTCAACCATGTGTATTTTTACCCATTAAAGTTGGAAATATACTAAGAGATGATTTCATGGAGCTATGGAGAAACAACAAGGTTTTCAATGAGCTTCGAAACAGAGATCTATATAAGGGATTATGCGGTCAGTGTCCATACAGATATGTTTGTGGTGGGTGTAGAGCAAGAGCTTACGCGTACTTTGGTGATTACCTAGCACCAGATGTTGGCTGTATTTACAATAGAAAACTATGGGAGAGCATCACTAGAAAAATGAGTGAGGTTAGGGAAAGTGAGAAATTATTAAAGATTCACGCGTAGCTATGGTGAAACTGTGTAATATAACCTCTTTCTATTCCTACCCTTGTTTTGGATCTTTAACAAAACAATTTCACCAATCTCCTTAGTGTTGGATACGTGAGGACCCCCATCAGCTTGAACGTCAACTCCCTCAATTTCAACAATCCTCAATATCTCTATGTTAGGTGGTAGTTTCTCAGCTAATTTGACCAGACCGGGAGTTTGGAGAACTTTTTCTCGCTCCATATAGTATATTTTAACGGGTTTACCTTCTTTGACAACCTCGTTAGCTTTTTTAACTATTCCCTCTAGGAGTTCTCTATCTGTTTTTTCCAAGCTAAAATCTAAGTGACCTTTTTCCTCTGTAATGTTGCCTCCCGTTATAAGCGCACCGGTCTCACTGTAAAGCAAACCGCTTAAAACATGAGCTGTCGTATGTAGTCTCATTATTCTATATCTTCTATCCCAATCGATTTCCCCCATGATTTCCTCCCCTACATTGGGTTTACTCCCCTCATAGTAGTGGAGAACCTTATCACCTTCTTTTTTGACGAAAGTTACTCTTGCTTCCCCACCAGAGTGCTTTATGACTCCTGTATCGCTTGGTAAACCTCCTCCCTTAGGGTAGAAAGCGGTTTGATCTAAAACAATATATTCATCATTAACTTCCAAAACCTTGGCCTTAAACTCCTTTAGATAGGAGTCATCCATATATAACAATTTTGTGTTCATGGAGGTTTCCCCATTTCCATCCCTAAATAATATAATTTTATGATTTTTCTACATAAAATTCTCGGAGAGTGCCTAAAAACTTTCTAGGCACCAATTTCTTTGTGAAAAGAATCGCTGCTACTTTAATCTAGAGGCTGTTAAAAATTGTTAGGGGAAAATTAAATTTATAAGTCCTTTTTTAGTGTTTCTCTCTTAGAGTCGCCGAGAGTGGCTTCGTGTTTACACGGGGGTGTATTTAAAAACCCGCTGATGACACCATAAGCCATAATAACTAACAGTGATATAGACGGTCCCTGAGAACTCATGATGGGAATGATGATAGAAGCAAACAACCCCCAATTTTACACGCATGAAGCGGGTGAATAGGGGTTAGATTTGATCTCCCTAGGCACCGTTTTTTTATCGGTGCCAAAAGAAACCTCCTCAATTAGTGGAGTGTGTGTTAATTGAAAGGGAAAATATCAAATATTGCCAAATACGCTTTAGAGAGACCTAGTGCCATTAGAGAAATAATGAATTTAGTCACAGATTTCAAAGAACACCCAGAAAAATATCCTCGAGAATTGATATATTTAGCTGGAGGATGGCCTCAAGACGCTCCCCCTAGTTCACTAAGAGAAGCAATTAAAGAAGTAATAGAGAGCGATGAAACGTGGGTTGAATCCACAAGGTATGGTGCAACAAGGGGGCAACCAGGCTTCATTAAAGCTCTCGTTAAGTACGAGAAAGAATTCTTTGGGAGGACCATTGACCCCAATGAAGTGATTGTTGGTTCAGGTAGCACCGAGTTAACGGCTGCTATCTTGTTATCCATACTTGACGAGGGAGATGAAGTAATAATAACGAAGCCTAGCTATTTGAACTATGTCAGACAATTACAAATAGAGACGAGATTAGGAGTTAAAATTAAAGAGTGGCCTATCGTAAAGGATTACGCTTTTCAACCTAGCGTGGAGGATTTAAAGGAACTTGTAACCGATAAAACAAAACTAATAATTTTAACTACTCCTGGAAACCCCGACAGTCAGGTTTTCCCAGATGATATAGTGGAAGCAGTTGTAGATTTAGCAGAAGAAAAGGGCATATGGGTTATTCTTGACGCAGCTTATAGAGCTTTCGTTTTCGACGAAATGCCCAGATATTATTCTAGACCAAGAAGAGAAAACGAAATTTGGATTGTGAGTATGTCAAAAGAATTCAGGATCCCGGGTTGGAGGCTTGCATATGCTATAATGGATAAGGATTTGCTCAAAGCTGTAGAAACAGTTGAGCAAGCTAGGAACTTGTGCCCAAGTAGGTTAATCCAGGAGGCATTTATAAAGCTATTTGAAGACGACGAAAAAGTACAGAAAACAAAACAATTCTTTGAATCCACCGTGCAAAAATACAGAATGGTGGCTGAATACACATACAACTACTTGAAAAACGAGATAGAAGGATTAAGACCAATGAAGCCAAAAGGAGGGTTCTACGTATTCTTCGATGCTAGTAATTATCTAAACGATTCAAGAAAGCTGACAAGTATGATCCTCCAAGAGTATCAGGTTGCCCTAGTACCTGGGTTAGACTTTGGAATGGAAGGTTGGATAAGACTTAGTTTTGCACCTCTAGTGGATGACAAAAATAAGCTCGAAGAGGGACTGAGCAGGTTAAAGAGCTTCTTTGATTCAATGAAGAAATGAGCAAATAATTTCTCCTTATCAATTTTATTTTTGGTTAAGTTCTTGACCAAAAAATCGCATTTAGATTTTGTCTTCTTTCGTATCTGTTGGTATAATTTTTCGGGAAATGAGAAAGAGCAAGTTCTTCAACGCCTCTTTTATTGGTCGAGTATTTTTCTCCGAGAAGAAATAGAAACCTACGAGAACACCGTGACTGAGGAGTATATCTGCTTCTATTTGCACTAACTGTAAGGTTTTTTCTTCATCTAGTTCGTTAAGCATTTCGTGTTTTACCTTGAATAAGAATACAATTGGCATTTTTTCTTGGTTTATCTTGAAGAACTCTTCGAGCACTTTTCTTAACTGGTAGGTGAATTCCTCAGAGGTCATGTCTAGTAGGACAATGGCTCCCCTCGCTCCTGCTTCGTAATCTGCTCGAATATGGTCAAAGTTCAAGTCTGGATTAAGTATCCAAAAGTAATAATTTATCTCTACGTAACCAATGGTCGGCATCTTTTTTTCGATTTTTTTTCTGTAGAAGTCTAGGCCCATTGACTTGTAGTAGTCATTCACAAAGAACTTTTTCCCTAAGTATGGTTCAATATACTTTATCAAATCCTTGCTTGCGTAAACTAGTACCTTCATGTTAATCAATAACAGCGCCCTCGTTGATAACAGAAACTACTAAGTTTGCATTTTATACATAATTTTTTCGGAATATAAAAAATATGCTTCAAACTAACTTTAAACAAAGTCAGAAAAGAGAAAATATATAAAAATATAATTTAATACGAGTACCCCTGCCCTAAAGTTTTTTTAAGCTTAGGGGTCATTCAAAGCTCGTTTAAATAATTAATACGGTGGATTTTATAACAAAGAAAAACTATATGACAAATAGGAACCATCAATTCTAAAGGTGATGCTCATGGCTCGCTTTATAGCCTCATTCTCGATTGCTCCTGTGGATACTTGTGGTACAAGCCTCTCCAAATATGTTGCAGCCGCAATAAAAGCATTGGAAGAGAATGGTTTCAAATACGAGTTAACCCCAATGGCGACGGTTGTAGTTGGAGATACGATAGATGAAATTTTTAACGCTATAAAGGTTGCACATAAGGCAGTTGAGAAAATGGGAGTAAAGAGGATATTGGTGAGGATTAACATAGATGATAGGATAGACAAGCCTGATAGAAACCCGATAGACAAGATTAAAGCTGTTGAGGAGAAAAAGGCAAAACTAATATAAAACCTTTTTTTGGTAAATTATCAAAAGTTTTTTTGAGTTAACTTGTAGTGGGAGTAGACGAATTGCCAAGCCAACTCATTGGTGTATTGTCAGCGTTGGGTTCAGCTTTGTTTTGGGCTATTGCAGCTGTTTTCTACAGATTATCCATGAAAAATGATATAAGCCCATTTTTAGTTAATTTTCTTAGGATCCCCTTGGCGATATTGTTTATTTTCGTGGTATTGTTGGTTGAAAGTCAAGTTCCACTTCTCTATTTAGCGTTAGGAAATTCTAGCTTTGTTTTTTATCTTTTTTTGGCTACTTTTGTGATGAACATTGTTGGGGACACTATGTACTTGGTGTCCATAAAGAAAACGGGTGTTTCAATAGCTTATCCTCTCTCCTATTCTTATCCGATAATGGTCGCGTTATTGGCTTCATTTATCCTCGGGGAGTCCCTCACAGTGAACTTGATTGTAGGGGTAATGCTTGGGGTAACGGGTGTATGGTTAATATCGAGGAAAAAGGGGGAGAGCGTTAATGTAAACATCTTTGGTGTAATAGCAGCTTTATTAGCTTCTTTTTCTTGGTCCCTAGGGATTATTCTCTTCGCGTTATCCGTGATGGAAATGAATCCACTAGTAACTGGTTTCTACAAGTTGGTCTTCTTAACTGTTTTGGTTTCCCCAAGCGCTGTATACCTTATTAGAAAGGATGCCAACATAAGTGAGAGAAACATGTTAATTGGAATGTTTGGCGGGTTACTGGGTGTGGGTATAGGGGACTGGCTTTTTTATGTTAGCTTAGATAACATTCGCGCATCGGTTTCAGCTGCATTAACAACTTCCTCTCCACTATTATCATTAGTAGTTTCCCACTTATATCTAAACGAAAAAGTTGACAAGATACAGATACTTGGGACGGTTAGTATTGTCATGGGGGTACTAGTAGTTTCAATAACTTCTATATAGCTCCTCCTAACAAATTGCAAATTTTTTTCTAGAGCTAATACAAAACGCATTGAAATTAAGAATAAAATTAGCAATAATCTAAATGTAGAAATAATGGGATAAATCGGTTTGAGGCAATAATAATGTGGAAATATGGTAGGGGAGATGACGGAAAAAGTGAAACACTTGCAAGTATGCAGGATAAATTATGGAAAGATGACAATGTGTTTAAAGCAATTGGGGACATCGACGAATTAAATAGTTACTTGGGGTTAACAGTGAGCGTGGCAAAGGAAACGGATCCAGAAAAGTTAGAAAAAGTGGTAAGCACCCTAATCACAATACAGAGAGACCTTTTCAAGATAGGAGGAATGATTAATAGCTATGGTTCAAACTTCTACGAGAAAATCGAAAAAATATCTGAGGAGGACTTGGAGAAACTTGATCGATATATTAATGATTTTTCAAGCAACCTTAAGGCCTTAAAATCTTTTATTCTTCCTGGAGGTTCAACTCTTGCATCTCATTTGCACGTGGCTAGAACCATCTGTAGAAGGGCGGAGAGATCCTATGTCACGCTCTATAGGGAAAAAAATTATCCAAAGAGCATACTAGTATACTTGAATAGGTTATCAACATTGTTGTTTATTATGGCAAGGCACGTGAATCAACTGATGGGTTTCAAAGATGTATCCCTATAACTTTTGAACTAATTTGGTAAAATCACTGGAAGGTACCTGAAATGGTTCAAATTGACTTGTTTGGTAACCCACCGGAGGTCTTCATAGATATTCACGAGGTTACAAATAAGAGAAAAGAAACATCAGTTACATTGTTTATAAAAGAGCTTGAGCGAAAAAAGATTCCATATCAAGTGAAAAAATTAGAGGTAGCAGACATTGTATTACCGAATGATTATGCTGTTGAAAGAAAAACAGTTAAGGACTTCTGTCACAGCTTGTTTGGTTCCGCCGATGGAAGACCAAGATTATTCGAGCAAGTAACCAATCTCGTTGAGGCCTATGAGCACCCAATATTACTAATAGAAGGTGGATTGTCGGTAAGGTTAGACCCAACTACAAAGTCAATATTTGTTCCAATTAACCGAAAACTCCTTCGTCCTAGGATTTGGAGCGTTATAGAAGAGCAAATAAGAATAAACCCAAACCAATACTTAGGGGCTATAAGGTCAATAGAAGAGAGAGGAGTAAGGGTTATCCAAAGTTTTGGTCCGGAGGATGGAGCAAAGCTCTTATTTGACCTATATTTGGAATCAAAAGGATTGATGAGTGAAGGTGAGAAAAAGAAAAGATCCTACGCGATTGTTAGACAAAAGCCTAGATTAAAATCTATTAGAGATAAACAACTATTCTTCATGGCTGGATTGCCCAAAATAAGCACAATAAATGCAGTTAAAATACTGAAAAAATATGGAACTCCTTATAACGCAATAATGAAGTTCCAGAGGTGGAGCGTTGATATAGATGGGATAGGGGAAAAAATCGTAGAAGAAATCAAAAAGGTCTTATTGAGCGAGTGGAAGGAGGAAGAGGAAAATTTTGAGAAAAAATAGTGGGGAAATTCTGCAGTTTTTAAAGCCATCAGATAAACAAGTGTTTTTATTGGCTATTATTAACTGCAAGTATTTTTATTTTTCTATATCGAATAATAATAATTTTTTAGTTCAAAGGCGAAAACTTTTATTATTTCTAAATCCCTAAATATAATTTATTAATGAATTAATCTTATCTTTATCCTTATAATCTAATTTTCGATTAGTTTAAAGTGTCTATTATGGCAAGGGAAATTATTGCATCTTTCAAATGTCCAAAATGCGGAGAAAAATTGACTATGAAAGTTGATTTGGACACATTAGATTTTCAAGGGGGAATTGCCAGTATAACTGTTCTGCATGGAAACCCCCAGCACACAGTTGTTGTTTATCTAGATATAAACGGGGAAGTAAGAGGGGTTGAGGTTCCCGAACTCACTTTAATCGTTGACGAAGCTCGATCTGAGAAAGTAGATCTATCAGAGGTTGTAAAAGTAGACCCGACAACAATATTAGCCAAGTTTAATGAGGATATCTTAGCGAAGGTAATCCTTTATGTTATCGCTAACATGCCTGTATACTTTGTTATCTCAGACTCCGATACTGAAATTGAAAAAAATTTAAACTCCTTAGCGCAATTCTTGAATAATAACTTGCAGGTAGATAAAAACAAGATATTCCAAGGTAGGGGTTTTGTCATAGTTGACTCAAAGTTCTATCTGATAAATGAAAAGGAGTTATTGAAAGGCTGCGTTGTGTATACCGCTACTGGCAAAACGAAATGTGTTGAACCAAAGTCTAAGTTCTTTAAGAATTTTGTGAAGAAATTCTTCAGGGGTAAAGGGGATACACACGAAGCTATTGTCTTAATTAGGTACTATGATAGGTTAGTTGAATCGGCTTACAATATGCTGAAAGAGAGGGGTGGAGCAATGAATTATAAATCTCTCTTCAAGTTGGTTAACATTCATAGTAGGGACGCGGACATAGTGCTTGATGCTCTCAGAGCTCGAGGTTTGATTTTAGAGAAAAATATTTTAAAAATTGTTTAAATATAGTGACATATTTAGATATAGATTTAAAACATTTTTCGAAAATTTCAATGACAACATTTTAAAGCATTTATTGCCATAAAATATATGTTGAACCACTGATATACGCCTATATCTATTGGAGGACATCAGAGTGAAAGTTTGAAGAGATGCTGTAAATTGGAAATAACATACACATATAAGGGCAAAAAGTACAAAGTATTCTTAGATACGTGGCCAGGGGACAAAAGAAAGATTATTAAAATTGCATTCTGGCACGGTCACAATGCTCCCACGATAATAGAATACGTTGATATTACAAAAAGCCATGTAACCTACGAGACCGTCAAAAATAGCTTCGACTATAATTACCTAATCCAAAAAGAAAAAGCTATGCTCAAGCGAGAAATCACATTAAGAAGCTTAAAGCGAACGTTGAGTAAAAAAATTTATCCTCTATTGAGTGCGCTTATCTCATCGGGGAGCGTGGTTGTTAAAAACTCTAATCTAAGCCCAGAAAAACTTGTTATGACAATTAATTACATTTTCCCTTTTGATATAAGTTTCGAGGAGAGTGAGGATGGTATAGTTCTAATAAACCCCTATACTAAAGAAAATAAGAAACACGTTGTGTTTGATTGGGCAACTGGGGATTTCCTAAATATAAGGATAAGTGGAGAGTGCCTTTCAACAAACATATTTGACAAGTACGATATAGAAGACCTTAGAACATTTTTCAGTTTACTTCTGTCTCTAAATAATTATCTGCGAATGAATGGAAAAAAAATAAAGAATTATAAGTCGCTTGTTAACAGGTACCTAAATGATCTAAAAAAGAAAATAACTTCCAAAGAAGAGACATTTATTGGGGAGATGGGAGTTAAAGTTATCGATAAATTGTTAAAATTTATAGATATAGAAATGTTAGAGTGCTTCATTAAGCATATTATTTTATAAAGAGAGGGACATAGTCGAGGAAAATGCTTTTTCTAAAACGTTCAGTTCATGTACAGGGCTACTGTAAAGTTTTTCATTATTTTTAAATAAATTGAATTGTTTCATAATTCTAATAGTGGTTTAATTATAGAATCTAGATTATCATATTATCCTATTTAATTAATTTTAATTACTTTGGTGACAGTTGTGTCCGCTATAGCTGAAAAATTTAAAGAATTTGGATTAAGTGAAGCCGAATCTCAACTGATTTCTGTTGTTCTCGAAAAAGGAATAATACCAACGTTAATATTATCTGAATCTATTGATATCCCCAGAAACGAGGTCACTTCAATAATAAATTCACTAGAATCAAAAAATTTAGTTGCCGAGGTAGACGGGTACATTATAGCCCTACCCCCAATTTCTTTTTTTGCTGAAAAAATTTACAGCGTGCTAACAGAAGTAAAGAAACTATCAGATTCCCTAAAAAAAGAGCTTATAGGGAAAGTTCAAGCTCTAACTGAAGAACATAAAAAAACTGTTTTCAACGAGAACATGGCGAAGATGAAGACTTTGATCAATGGTTTGAGAGGAGAAGTAGAAAACGTTAAGGAGAAACTTATTGGACATACTGAAGCAATTGGGGAATACCTTGGTAGCACATCAACAATAGTGAAAACATATAGGGACTATTTAGAAAAACTGGAAGAACTGTTAAAAAAATACTCTAGTGAATTAGACCGCATGAAAGTAACAATAGTTTTCAAAGAAGAAACATGGGAAAAAATAGGTGAAAAAACTAGAGAACAAATAAAGGAACTTCTCTCACAGTATTACCCCTTGATTGAAAAAATTGACACTCTTTACAGAGAACTAACCGAGTTAATCGGAAAAACAAGAGAAAACATAATCAAGATACATCAAGACGTCGTGAGTAAACTAGAACTAACTATAAAGGCAATTGAAAAAGAAATTCCCGAAGTTATAAACATAGTTTTAGAGTCGATTCCTAAGGCACTTAAGGAATTCTACACTGAGTTTGGAGAGTTAGTAAAGAAAATTGGAAATGAACTTTTAATCAACTTTAAATCACAAAAAGAGATGACATACAGCATACTTGAAAGCACGAAAAAAGACATAAAAGAGGGATATTTGTCTATAGTGGATTCAGTATATAGGGGTGTAGAGAGACAAGTTAACAATTTAGCAGATCAATTGATGGAAGTCATTAAAGAAGCAAGAGAGATCTCCACAAACAAGCTTAGAGGTAGAGTTGAAGTTGTTAAAAAGGAGAAAGAGAGGATAACGACAACTTTTGGGGAGGAAAAAACAAGAATAGAAACCGTTCCAGTAGCATACGATAAAGCAATTCAAACAGCAACTACAACGATCACCAACAGGTTCTATGACATATTCAACGAGAGAATAGAGAAACTAAAGGAATTAGAAAACGAGACGTGGGTTTGGCTTTCAGAAAAGATAATTGAAACAGCGGATAAAATTGTTGAAACAACTGATACTTTGAGAAACGGCTACGCAAATTTATTAAAGGACATAAGCACAAACCTTGGGATATTAGAAGAATACATTTTGGATCTGCCAAACAAGATCTATAAGACCCTTGATAGGGAATGGAGGAGTTTCCTTTCAGAAAGCCTAAATTCGTTTAAAAACTTTATGTCGCAGGTGGAAAAACAGATAGAGAGCAAAAACGAGGAAACCAAGGAATCAATCAATCAGATACTCGATAACATTTCTGAAGCTATAATTAAAACGGATGAAAACGACAAAGTAATCCTAATGGAAACAATCAATGCTAGTTATCAAAAGACGGGCAGTTCCCTAAACAAAGTAATTGACGATTTAAAGCGAATAAGGGAAGAATTGACAAAAAGAAGCGGGAGCAGGGAGATTGTTGAAGAAATAAATGATATAGTCCAACTTATTGAAGCGATCTTAAAGAACGATTTGGAATTCCTTAGAGAGGAAGTAGAAAGGTTTATTGAGGCAAGGTATAGTAAAAGAGCTAGCATATTTAATGAGCATGTAAACAAGCTTAAGGAGCTTATTAGCAACAGTATAAATAAAACTTCAAGTGGTCTTATAGGTGCTCTCTCTAGTATACAAGATAGCTATATTAATAATTTGGACGTCTTGATGGAAACTGTAAAACTAATTTATGGCAATCAGTTAGAAGCATTTAACAAACTGGTAAGCTCTATGATCAAGAACACAACAGAAAAAGCGAATAATACATTCGATAGCGCTATGAAAATTGTAACTAAACACTCCGATGAAATGGTGAAGATTTTTAGGGACATAACAGGGGAAATAAAGGAGAGGATAGATTCATTCTTGGTGGAATTTACGGGAGAATTAAATGGGTTGCCGGAAGCGTACAATAAAGCAATTCAAGAGGTTTCAGATGAAACAAAAAAGATGCTCACCCAGATTTCTGAAAACATGTCAAGCGTAATAAGCAAATCAGAAGAAAGATTAAGTGCGTGCATAGAGAAAGTCGAGGAAACAATGCTAAACATAACTGATCTAATAAACAATAATTTATCAAAGATAGAAGAGAACATCGGCACCTTTAAGGAGGGAGTAAAAAGTGAAGCTAAGAGAAACATTGAAGAGGGCGGAGCACTGGTAAACGAATACGTCGATAACATTATTAAAGACACGATCAATTCTCTTCGGAGAAATCTAGATGAGATCGAAGAAACAATAATTAGGGCCACAGAACTTCTAGGTGAAAAACTTGTAGAGAAACTACAAGCACATGGATCAGCGGCGGAGGAAAACTTGAATAAGAAAATAGCTTCCTACGTAGAGGAAGTGAAAGCCTCTCTAGAAAACCTAAAGAAAGAGGAAAAAGAACTCAAGGTTTTGTTCGATGAACTGTCCCAGAGAGTATCACAGGACCAAAACATAGAAAATATAAGCGAAATATTAGAGCAAATAAGAACACAAATTGGTGTACTATCAGGGCAAATCCTTAACGTTGTTAGGGAACTCATTACTACACAGATACTTGGAAGAGTTGATCAATACATTGATACTGTAAAAGAGCATTTTAAGGAAATAGAAACAGCACTAGAAGGTTCAAAAGAACAAATTATAGGTGCCGCTGAAACAATAGAATCGTTTGACCATTCAGAAATCAAGGATAGAATCGGTAAGATTGAAAAACAAGCAAACTCTATAATTGGATTATTCCAAAAAGGATTGGAAAACTATAACGGTATGACAAGCGCAATCCTTGAGCATCTTCAGTCCACATCTGAAGAAAAAATTAGCGATTTAACAGGCGCTCTTGACAGATTATTTGAAACAATTAATAGCTATTACCTATTCATAGCAACATTCGGCGACCGATACGAAGAAACACTCAAAAACTTACTTGGAAAAGCAAGGGTCATAAACGATTCAGAAGTAGCTAAAAAATATATAGATGAACTATTAAGCGAAGGAGCCAAAAAAATTACCCTGCTGATAGTACCTAAAGCTTCAACAAAGCAAAACAATCTGCAGATAAGAGAGTTAAACCGGAACCTCAGCATCATATCCACAAAAGACGTAACCAGAAGCATATCAAAAACAAAGACAAATGCAGCTTATATAGAATCAATGCTAGACAAGAAGTATAGAACGCTCCTAATAGTGAACAACTCAAAGGCTATAATACCATTTAAAGAACTAACAGTCCTAAAATTAATAGATATAGACAGTGATGCACTAATCAACATAATCAACGAAAGGATTATAAAGAAGGGATAACATGGATACGAAAATTCTAAAACTAAAAGATAAACTTGAGAAAAACCCCTCCACAAACATGTTTTTTAAAAGAAAATCAGCAGTGTTAATACCAATCATAAAAGACCAAAACGGTAACTACAGCCTCATATTCGAGAAAAGAGTAGAAAGACCAATGCGACACTCTGGAGAGATTTCGTTTCCAGGAGGAGTATTAGAAAATGATGAAACCCCAATAGAAACTGCCCTCAGGGAAACCCAAGAAGAAATCGGCATCGACCCTAGGGAAATAGAAGTACTTGGCTACCTGAAACCAACCAAAACAAAATCCAGTGGCTTCTTGATAATACCCGTTGTTGGATACATAAAAAATGAACCAACGATAAAAGTAAATCCAGACGAAGTAGAGAAAGTCTTGGTTATCCCCATAGTAGAATTAATCAAAAAGAAGAAAAAAATGATACTTGGGCCATACTATAAAATAGGAGAAACAGTGATATGGGGCGCAACAGCAAGAATATTAACAGATTTTTTAGAAATATGGAAAAATATCTAAAACCTCCCTAAACTCGATGGTTATAAAGATGATAGGATTTCCAATAAAGCATCCTTGAATTTCTCTCTAGTCACAAAATCAAAGCTTTCCTCCAAGAGAGATTCAAAAGATAAATCCTCTGGAACAAGTTCCTTGGGAGCAATACATACATCGCCTCTCCCATTTTTCACAGCAGCTATGGCTGATAAGTAGTCCCTGACGACTAGTTCTCTCTCCCTAATAATACCCTTAAGTTCCGACACGCCTTTACCCGATTCATGGGAATACTTGAGAACTAAGTACTCAAATAACTCTCTTCCCTCGCTACCAGAGGCTTGATTAACAAAAACAAGATTACCAGTAAACAACTCCTTTAATGAGAGTTTTCCCCCAATTTTTTCTCTGCTATAAACTAGTCCAACTTCTCTCCTGAATCCATTGACAAGAATTGTGTCATCTGGTAAATCATAGTAGCCCAAGAGGTGCTCATTAAATTTCCCACTACCTGGATCGATCATTGCTAAGCCGGCGAAGTCAGCTTCCCCAATAGCAAAAGCTTGTAGAGATACAATCGAGTTTGCCCTAATCCTTTTAACGTTCTTCCTCGTTTTTTCAGCAGCCATGACAATACTTCTATCCAGTTTAGGACTTGGAGGTGCAAAGAGAACAAAATCATACTCTTGAATAGTTTCCGTTAACATGCTAACAGTCACGGTTTCACCTTCGTCAACATAACCCATGGTAGGCGGTATTATTATGAATCCATCTGCTGAACCAAGAGTTCTAACGGCCCCAGAACCCGATCTAATTGGGTAAACGTAATATTTATTTTCTCGTTTTAATACAGAGACACCCTGAATGATCATTCTACCAACTTCCCCATTAATCCTAAACGGAGCAATCGCACTAATTTTCCTAGTTTCACCTACCTTCAAAGCTCCCGATAACTTCTCAATGAGTGGTCCAACAATTAAATTAAACGTATTAATAGCTGAAGAAGGATTGCCTGGAAGACCAAAGTAAGGTTTCCCCTTTATAATTGAGATAACCGTAGGTTTACCAGGAGAAATCTTTAATCCATGGGCGATTATACCGGGTCCTGGAAATTCCTCTATCACTCGGTAAACTATGTCAGAAGTTCCAGCGGATGTGCTACCTGTACTCAAAACTAAATCTGCTTTCTCTAACCCATCCTTGATCATGTCAACTACTTCTCCTGGGTCGTCCTTTGCAATACCCATTATTAAAGGCTCTCCTCCCCTCTCTCTAACTGCATTGTAGAGCAAGAATAAGTTCACATCATATATTTTACCCGCTTCGAGTTCTTCACCGGGCTCTAAGAGTTCATCCCCAATACTGAAAATTGCCACCTTTGGTTTTCGATAAACCCTAACTGAGCGTCTCCCAATTGCAGCAAGCATACCAATATCGCGGGCCGTTAACCGAACACCCTTACTTAAAACCAACTCCCCAAAAGCCATATCAGTCCCAGAAAACATTATGTTAGAACCCGGAGCAACTTTCCTGTATATGTAAACATACCCATCCTTCTCCTCCGCGTACTCTATAGGCACGATGGCGTCGGCTCCTGGTGGAACCATACCACCAGTATCAATCTCACTAGCAACACCATTCACAACCGTTAATTTTGGAGGATGCCCAGTTCTTATCCTCTCGATAACTTTGAGTTTTACTGGGTTTGTCTCCCCAGCTCTAAATGTGTCTACAGCGCGAACAGCGTAACCATCCACAATACTCTTATCGAATGGAGGAACACTAATATCAGAAAAAATATCTTCAGCCAAAACCCGACCGAGCGCGTTAGTTATGTTTACTTCTTCAATACCTAGTGGCTTAGCGGGATAAATCTTATAGAAATCATTCAATGCAACATCAAGATCCTTTAATTTTCTAAACACTTTCCTCTTTGACATTCACGAACCTCCTAAACAATAAGACATCTACTTCTTCGCCTTCGTCAAAACCCTCCAAATCTTCGGGAACAACAACAAAGCCATCCCCCCTAGATAAACTAGATAGTACGCCCGCGCCCGTTATTCTTATGGGTTTCGCGTAGAATAATCCATCTCGAGTGAATAATTTCACCCTAGCAAACGTTCTTGTTCCTGGTCTTGATGGTATTTTACCCGCTAGCCTAGCCTTAATGGTTCTAGGAATGTATTCGCCCTTAATTCCTAGAAGTTTGAATAAGACTGGAGGGAAAAACAGTATAAAATCAACATAGGCGGCAACTGGGTAACCAGGAATATTGAGTATTGGTTTACCATTAACAGATGCTAAAGCAACGGGTCTCCCAGGATGTGCAGTAACTCCGTGAACGACAACTCCAGGTTCACCTAACTCATTTATCACAAGAGGTATCAG
>JAGSHR010000208.1 GCA_029855985.1 Candidatus Njordarchaeota archaeon | reverse complement strand
GTCCTACTCCTATTCTGCCTATTAGCTTTAATTTTTCTGCTCGATCCATTACTTCCTTGTCTACTTTTGTTCTTCCTCTAACAAGAATTGCATCATAGTCTTTTATGATTTTTAACAGGTCTTCTCTGCTTATATCTGGTTTGTAGTCAACGGAGAAACCAGCGTTTTGCAGTATGGTTATGATCGATTCATCTGTTTTATCGGTGATTAATATTTTTATCATTTTCCTTGCACCTACCAATTATTGGTTCTGTTTATGTAAATGAAAATCGCATATTTAATAGCGTGGTGATTCCCGTGAATTCTGATCTGGGTAAGCATGTTAAGAAATTACATTTTGGTCCAGCAGGTAAACCTGTTGGTTTCAAGGGCCGCGTTGAAGATGTCCCTAAAGCTCTCAGCGAGATGGGGCTCGATGCCCTGGAAGTTCAACAAGTTCGAAATATTAACATCAAAGAAGAGCAAGCTAAGAAAATAAGGGAGGAAGCAAAAAAGTACAAAATCATACTGTCAGTACACGGACCTTACGCTGTTAATTTATCATCTGGAAAGGATGAAATCATTAAGAACTCTATGGATCGATTGCTTAGGGTTCTGAAAATAGCTGAACTCATGGGTGCCTATGTTGTTGTTTTCCATCCAGGTTACTATAAGGACCTCGGTAAAGAGGAGTCGTTGAAAAAAGCAATTAAAGTGTTATTAGATATTGAAGAGGAAGCTAAGAGTCTGGGGATAAAAAGAGTGAAATTGGGAGCCGAAACTACTGGTAAAAAGACTCAGTTGGGGGATCTAGACGAAGTTATCTCCATGGCGCAGGAGACTGATATTGTTATTCCAGTTATTGACTTCGCGCATCTCCACGCGAGAATGGGAGGAGGTTTCACAAAAAAGAAGGAGTATGATGAAGTGCTTGATAAGCTTGAGGAGCATGTTAGTGATAAGATTAAGCGACTGCATATTCACTTCTCAAAGATCGAATATACTGATAAAGGGGAGAAGAGACATCACACTTTCGGTTCTGGTTATGGTCCTACATTCCACCCATTATCCGAGGCGCTGCTGGAGAGAGGAATTGAGGCCGTTATTATTTCCGAGTCACCTGTGTTGGAAAAAGACGCGCTGAGAATGAAGGAAATTTCGGAGAGAATTGCTTTTAAGAAGTACAAAAATAAAAAAGATTTGATGAAATTAGAGTAGGGTGCTTTAAATGAAGATTTATTCACCTGAAGATGTCAAAGCCCTAGATACTAATTCTAAGTGGCTTGGTTTGCATCCAAAGTTCTTAATGGAAAACGCTGGTAGAGGCGTAGCTGATACCATAGAAGAAAAGTTTCCTCCAAACAAGTTCCCTAATGTTGTAGTTGTGTGTGGAACGGGGAACAATGGTGGAGATGGCTTTGTGGCAGCACGACATTTGGCCACAAAAGGATACAATGTCACTGTCGCGTTATTGGGAACATCTAAAAACATTAGAAGTGATGAATCTAGACACAATTGGGAACTATTAGAGAAAATGATTTTCTCCGTTAAACTCATTCAAATTCGAGATTCTACAAGCCTTAATAAATTGGAAAAACCTCTGTCTAGCGCTAATATAGTGGTAGATGCCATACTGGGCGTTGGAAGCAGAGGGGCTCCTAGGGGGCTTTATGGCGAAGCAATAAAACTCATAAACAAATACAAGGAAAACGTTGGCTTCAAAATTGTAGCAATTGATATTCCCAGCGGTCTAGATGTTTTTGAAGGAAGACTCTACGAACCCGGTGTAAGAGCCAATATAACGATTACATTTGTAGCCTCAAAAAACGGTTTAACTCCCGAAATTGGGGGAGAAATCGTTATAAAACATATTGGACAACCCCCCGAAGCAGAGATACTTGTTGGGCCAGGAGACGTTCTAAGGATATTGAAGGATCGTCCAGCAAATTCGCATAAGGGCGATTATGGTAGAATAATGATAGTGGGTGGAAGCAAGGAATATTATGGAGCCCCAGCCCTCTCGGGTCTAGCCGCTTTAAACACTGGAGCAGACTTAGTGTTCATCTATGCGCCAAAGCCCGCTGCAGAAGTCATTAAAACGTTTTCCCCTGATTTAATAGTTAGACCGCTAGATTCCGACTTCATCTCCGTTGAACAAGTTGATATCCTACTAAGAGAAGCTGACAACATGGATGTTGTAATCGTGGGCCCTGGAATAAGCGTTAATGATATTGCCTTAGATGGTGCATACAAATTAATCAGTGAATTGTTATCAAAAGGTAAAAAAGTTGTTGTTGACGCTGATGGTCTCAAAGCCCTAGCCAAATTTGGTTTATTGAATTTGCCGAGGAACGGTAAGCTTATCATTACACCCCATGCCGGCGAGTTCAAGAAAATTTTCAATGTTAAGCCAAGTGATGATATTGTTTCACGTGGTGAGCAAGTTAAAGAGCTAGCTGAAAAACATAGTGTAACTATTCTGTTGAAGGGCCACATTGATGTCATATCAAATGGTAGCGAAGTTAAGTTTAATGCCACTGGTAACCCCGGAATGACTGTTGGCGGAACTGGTGATGTTTTAACAGGTATCACTGGAGCACTCTTCTCACTAACTGATGATACCTTGTTGGCTGCAGCTTCTGCGGCTTTTCTCTCCGGTCTAGCTGGTGATTATGCTTATAGGAAGAAGGGGTATTCCTTGTTAGCAACAGATGTTGCTGCCGAGCTTCCCAATGTTATAAGGGACATTCAAAGCTTCTAGGATTTCCAATGAATTAGAACAAGGCTTTTATTTTCTAATATTTTTTAACTTTCCCAGTTAAAGAT
>JAGSHR010000039.1 GCA_029855985.1 Candidatus Njordarchaeota archaeon | reverse complement strand
TTCGTTGCCACAAAAACGGTTTTACGCTATTTTCGACTAACGGATCTAGATAACCGAGGTACACCAATCCCAGTGGTGAATAAAAAGGATGTTATTGCGCTGGATTATGATCCGTTTGAAGGTTACGTATATTGGGCAGATCAAGCATTGTCAATTATTGCCCGGGCAAAGTTAGACGGCTCTGGTATGTAATATAGAAATTACAAAATACTTTCTAGAAGCAGACCATTTCGATTCATACATTAAGGATATATGTTGTGAATAATATCTTTGATGTCATTAACATAATCAAATACTATTTAAATATCTCAGAGGAAATTGTTATTGCAAGCGAGTTGGGCATACCTGGAGGTCTTGCTATAGATGTAGAATCACGAATGATCTACTGGACGGATAAAGAGAACAATGTTATCTGCCGATCACACCTAAATGGCATGGGAAAAGAAACGTTAATAGAAGATAACCTGAATGAACCGTTGTCAATTATGGTGGACACAAAGAATAGGTATGTACAGAGTATACATCTCTTGATCATTATTTCTCCTTGGCAGTTATTCATAATGGTCGTGCTAGGAACGTCAAACCTCCCAAACGTCATTACGTTTCGATCACGATTTTGGGAGCAAACTGCCTTTTGGGAGCTTCTTGGCGTGCATTGCTCTACCCCATGATAGCTAACTTTCAGGGAAGGAGAAACCTTCAAACATCCTCCGAAAGGCCTTAATAAAATCATTGAACTTCTTCGGTAGCAAGTCGTCATCGTAGAGGGGTTGTATATCGATATTCAAGTGGATGGTTACATTCTGCACATCTGTCTTCGTGTAAGAGTTCAATATAAAATATTAACTCTTTTCAGAAAAATGTACTGGCTAAATTCAAACCCCACTCAACGTATACAGCAAGCTAATCTAGATGGCACTGACATACGCCTAGTGGTAAACACTTCATCATATACACCTCTGGTTTTCACGCTTGATGTACACAACGAACGAATTTACTGGATAGATAAAGACAACGGCACCGCGATATACAGCGATCTCCAGGGCAACAGTGAAACGTCCGTATTTCTTGATAGTTTCAATGGCCGAACGATGGCTGTATATGGTAATATTTAATGATCCTCGCAACGCATTAAGCTACTGTGCAATTTTTCAGATTAATAATACTCCATACGAGTTTATGTGGTATTTCTTTTGTTCTTTATAATAGCTGCTTAGTTTATGATTGGGATGATACGTATACTTGTTATGTTGTTGTTTCTAGGAAATATTGTATTCGGGTCTACCTTAAATAACGGGATTCAATACATAAGGAAATATGACATGGCAAGGAAAATTTTTTCGACCTTCGTGCAGCTGCCATATTGGCCTGTCAGTTGCATTAAGCCTTTGACCACAAAAGATGGAGAAGGTGATTGGCTGTTACAATTAGTTTCGTGGAAGTCGCGTTTTGAGATGAATGCATAACATTTCGATATTTCTTCAAAACAGTAATGAGATATCCTATCAAATGTTTTCTGTATTATTCTTCAAGATATTGTGCTACTTTGTGAACGTGATGGACTAATGGAACTTGATGCAGCTTTGGTAAATGACATAGGTAATCAAATTGATGAACTTGCTCCTTTTCGCATAAAACGTGTTGATTATGATAGTAACGACGATAAGATATACTGGATTGATTATAGGAGAAACGAAGTGAGAAGTTCTTACAGGAATGGAACAGGTGAGTAGAGGTTCATACATAACAACCGCATCAACATCATCATCAACATCGTTGTCGTCATGGTGAACGAAAAAAAAGTACGTTTGGGGTGGAGTAGAAAACAAGTCATTTCGTCTTGCAACTTTAGGCTTGCATATTTAACAACATTACCGCTAGAGTATTTACTCACAAAACACTAACTGTACAGGTTTACAGAGAACTATTCCACTTTGTTCTTTATGCAAAACGAATTTCTCACATTTGTACGACTTGCTTATAATTTGGTGATTTTTTTATTTACACTTTGTCACTAGCATTTTATCACCGGAATTTCAGATTGAGTGAAAGATATTTTTATTCTTTTACCTTTCCCTTGTTTGGTATAATCAGATGAAGCAAACAATAAACAAATGGCTTGTCGTCTCAAAAGAGTTCATGTTTTCTGTCCTTGGTAGATTTGAAGCGCCTGGCGAGTTATGCAATTGGAAATTATGATGTCATGCTTATCTCGAAGGACAGAGTATATTGGACAGATGTTTATAAACAAAAGATTCTTAGCGTCCCACTTAATGGCGGTCAACCGGTAACGGTTTTGAAGAATCTGCTATACTTACGTGACTTTGCAATCGATAATCAAAACGGGTAAGCGATAATTGGTAGCCGTCAGTGTAACTAAATGTTTGTGTTTATCAGGAACTAATTTTTTAACAGCAAAAAATATCACAACAGAGCTGTTGATGGAGATTTGTGTGGGAAAACTTACGTCAATGAAGTGTTTACTTAACTATTTTTTGTATAGCTTTATGTATTACGGCACCAATTTGACTTTCTGATTCCAGCATGGCTCTGTTTGAATAATGCCATAAATCACATTTCTTCTTAATTAACTGGCTTGAAGCAGACTGTACCTTTAGTTTTATGCATCAATAAT
>JAGSHR010000074.1 GCA_029855985.1 Candidatus Njordarchaeota archaeon | reverse complement strand
CTTTTCCTGTTTTTCCTCTCATATTTCTCATATCCCAACATTTCTGTTAGTTCACCCTCATAGATCGTTTCTATGGCATCCTTTATCATACTTCTGAAAATGGCATTTAGATCCTCCTGGCTTGACAGCTTTCCCTGCTTCATCAGCTTCCTTATTTCTTCCTTGTTCACAAGCATAGACAAATCCTCCTTATATTGGCAGAACAAAAAGCTTCTGCCTTGATTTTAATATTTAATACCAAATAAGTCATCAAACTTATCTGGTATTAACTGTTAGTTAGGAGGATTTACACAGTTTGTGGGATGGGGCCGTTTGTGATGGGGGCCCCTAAAACCTATCTCAATCCTCGCTGTTCAGGTTTTTTATACTACAGATGTTATATACTTCATTCTCGTTACCACTATAGATTTCTTTACCATTTAGGTATATTGTGACTGTTCCGTAGTTAAATACTATTTTTTCATTGCTATTAACATCAATTTCTCCTGAAATATCCTCATCTTCAGCTTCATCGTAGATTACAGGATCAGCGGTTTTGAATGTGTAAGTTCCATTGATGTCTGGACAAATGGCTTCTGGATTTATTGAATAGCCTGCCGTACCGTTTAAGTAATAATACTCTTCTGTACCATTTACATCTTTTTCTGATAAGTCTAAATTACTGTAAGTAGAAGTTAAATGATAAGTATATCCATTATCACTTTCTGAAAAACTCATTTTTAAAGAACCATTTAATTTGATTTCTTTACTCTCTGAATTTGATAAGAAAGTGCAAGAAATGTTAGGATAATTTATGCTAAAGCTATATACACCGTAAGTTTCTTTGGCAGAAAAAGTGTTTGAACTTATAGATAAGTTAACGTTGTCTAGATTGTAGTATCCATTAGTCTTCAAATATCCGTTCAATACTATATCAAACCCGATACTTGGATCAGATATCTCGCAATTATTGTAATTAAATGTCGCATTTAAATAACCAGAGCTCTCATCATAATTGCCAGAATAAGTATAGTATCCGCCACTAGGACAATCTTCTTTACCGCTTTCAGTGCTTCTTGTAAATTTAGTACTATCTTTGGAATAAACAAAGCCATAAATCAAAGGAACTACTTGTTTTTTGATTATACTATCAAATTTTATTTGCTGGTCTAAGTTTAGGTCAGATCTTAGAGGTAAATAGTCAAATAAGGAAAAAAATGTGTCAAGATCGCTTTCAAATATATGAGTTGTAAACGAAGCAATACTCTTAGCCTGAGTCTCATTATCACCACTACTATTATTTTTCAAAAACGCCTTATCGATAAATGCAGCCATTATAGCTCTGGTAACTGCTTCATTGGGTCTGTATGTTCCATCTGGATAGCCTTTAGTGATGCCTGCACTCTTTATTGCCTGAACATAGGGGCAATACCAGGCATTAGTTGGAACATCAACAAATGGTTTTGTTGTGCATGGCTGTTTATTCAGGTGAAGAGCCTTTACAAGGAATGCTGCCATCTCTGCTCTTGTTACATAACCATCTGGCTTGTATGAACCATCTGGATATCCTGTTGTTATACCTGCACTCTTTATTGCCTCTACATATTT
>JAGSHR010000204.1 GCA_029855985.1 Candidatus Njordarchaeota archaeon | reverse complement strand
TCCTTCAACTTCAAGGAACAAAAGTTATTCTCATTGGACTTATCAGTTACATTCCACAAGTTATCATTGCAGTTCTCATTCTCCTCGCAGGAGTTGCTCTCGCTGAATTTACAAAAAAGCTTGTGCTTGGTTCCGCGATATTTTTCAATGTGAGATCTGCAACATTCTTTGCGAATATCTCTCGTGCAATCCTCATCATTTTTACAATTCTTATCTCTTTAGATATTCTCATTCCTAATTCTGCAATTATCAATACACTCTTCACTGGAGCGGTGTTCATGATTGCGCTTGCAGGAGGACTTGCATTTGGGCTTGGAGGAAAAGAAGCTGCACGAGACGCAATTGAAGATATGAAAAATTCGATGAAGAAGAAGTAGGTATTTATTGTTCATTTGAGTTTTTACATTGAGAGAAAACCGTTAAGGTTTTTTCTTTTTTTCATATATTTTTTCTACTTATAAACAGGATATTAACAGGACGGTTTGTCATTTTTCTTTTCTCTGGTATTTTTCTTTCTCGTAGGTTTTAGCCTACTGAGTATTGCTTGACAGTTTTTCTGTTATGAATATACTCGCAATTATGAAAAGATACGGTAATGAAAAGGAAGCAGGTTAGTAGCTACGGTCATTTCGCGAGATTTGATTGTGGCTACTGTTATGCAGTGGCCTTTTCTATCGCTTCTTTTCAAAAATAGAGCACATTGACAAATGAAGACTCAGGATGCATTTTCATGCGGAGCAAATTGTTTTGCTTGTATGGATATGCGGTTACTTATTTAGATTTCCTGATAGAAATCTAAGAGCACAGGGTGGATGCCTTGGCTGTAGTAAGCGATGAAGGACGTGGACAACCTGCGATAAGCTTCGGGGAGCTGGTAATCAAGCTATGATCCGGAGATTTCCGAATGGGGAAACCTTTCTCCTGTTAAGAGGAGAAACTCTAGAGCAGTGACTTTAGAGAGCAAACGGAGGGAAGTGAAACATCTCAGTACCTCTAGGAAAAGAAAACAATAGTGATTTCCCGAGTAGCGGCGAGCGAAACGGAAGGAGCCCAAACCATAGTAATTCTTTTAGTTTTATTATGGGGTTGTAGGGCAATAGCGTCTTTACGAGGAGAGTTACAAAGAGGGTATATAGTCGAATTCGATTGAATGCGGAACCAAAGGAGGTGAGAGTCCTGTAGACGAAATGTACCTTCCTCTCTTGCTATTGTACCTGAGTACCACAAGACACGAATAGCTTGTGGGAATCAGCCAGAACTAACTGGTAAGGCTAAATATTACTACAGACCGATAGTGAACAAGTACCGTGAGGGAAAGGTGAAAAGTACCCCGGGAGGGGAGTGAAATAGTTCTGAAACCCTGTGTTTACAAGGAGTCGAAGCCGAGCACAATTTTGTATATTACTGATATAACATAAACATGTATTATTTTTATGTTTTATGGAGTGAATCAAAATCTGCATTTTATAAAGGATATTCTTCTAATCTTAAACAACGATTAAACTGTCACAATAGTGGTAATATTAAATCAACCTCTTATGGAAGACCATGGAAGCTCATTTATTACGAAGCTTATGCTTCAGAGAAACTTGCACGAGAGCGAGAAAAAATAATGAAGCAAAGAGGTGGGACATGGCAAAGATTAAGAAAAAGACTTTTAGAATAAAAAGTAGTATATAAAATTGTGCTCGGCGACGGCGTGCCTATTGAAGAATGAGCCAACGAGTTTATGTATACAGCTTGGTTAAACGGGTGAAGCCGTGAAGCCAGAGGGAAACCGAGTGTGAATAGCGCGTTTGTTGTATGCATAAGACCCGAAACCAAGTGATCTATCCATGAGCAGGGTGAACACTTGCGAAAGCAAGTGGGAGGCCCGAACCGGGTGGTCGTGCAATTCCATCGGATGACTTGTGGATAGGGGTGAAAAGCCAATCGAACTTGGTAATAGCTGGTTCTCTCCGAAATAGCTTTAGGGTTAGCGTCATGTGTTCCCACTGGAGGTAGAGCACTGATTGGATCTCGGATAGCCTTAACGGGCGCCAGACCTGTCAAACTCCGAATGCCAGTTGGTCAAAAGCATGGCAGTTAGACTACGGGCGCGAAGGTCCGTTGGTCAAAAGGGAAACAGCCCAGATCTCAAAATAAGGTCCCTAAATATATGCTAAGTGCACTTAAGGAGGTGGAGTTTCTCCGACAATCAGGAGGTTGGCTTAGAAGCAGCCATCCTTTAAAGAAAGCGTAATAGCTCACTGATCTAGAGACTCTGCGCCGCAAATAATCGGGGCTTAAGCATATTACCGAATTTGAGGGCTGACACCACTTTTTTGTTTTTAATTATGTTAAGGTGTTATATATGTACTTTGTTTATTTAATCCAAAACACAGAAACTAAAGAGACATATCTTGGTTATACATCTGATATTAAAAGACGCCTGAAAGAACATAATTCTTCGTTTCAAAAGAATTCATTCTCCCATAGAAAAAATGGTTCATGGGAATTAGTATATGCAGAACTTTTTAGGAGTAAAAAGGATGCGATGGATAGAGAAAGGAAATTGAAGAGAAATAGGCGTGGAAAACAAGAATTGTTTAGACGATTAAATCAAAGTTTTTATAATTAAAGACAAAAAAGTGGTGTCAGCGGTAGGAGAGCGTTCCTCTCTGCGTTGAAGCCAAAGGCGTGAGCCATGGTGGAGTGTGGGGAAGTGCGAATGTTGGCACAAGTAACCGCAACACGGGTGAGATCCCCGTGCGCCGAAAGAATAAGGTTTCCGTGGCAATGATGATCAACCACGGGTTAGTCGGGCCTAAGCCGATGGCGAACGCCGGAGGTGATGGACACAAGGTTAATATTCCTTGACTTCTTTCTGTTGCGATGGAGTGACATGGGAAATAAGCGAGAGCGTATTATTGGATTTACGTTCTTGGCAGTAGGGTGGTAGCTTAGGAAAATCCGGGCTACACATACACCCGACGCAGAGAAGACAGATATCTTCGGATTGAAGAATTCTCGCGAAGAGCCCATCGAGAAAACCTTCTAAGCATAAACAGGAAGAAACCGTACCGCAAACCGACACAGGTATTCAGGTCGAGAAGACCAAGGCGAACGAGTGAAAGGTCCTTAAGGAACTCGGCAAAACAGCGGCCGTAACTTCGGAATAAGGCCCGCCCCCCACTACTTTGGATAGTTTTCAAGTAGTGGGAAAGCCGTTACTTAATGATTTTGAATATAATTAAGGTTTTATAAAGAACAAATAATTGAGAACGACTCTTCTCTACTTTCGATAAAAAGTATCTAAAGTAGTGGGGGGCCGCAGCGAAAGATCCCTGGCGACTGTTTATCAAAAACACAGCTCCCTGCGAACTCGTAAGAGGATGTATAGGGGGTGACGCCTGACCAATGCCAGAAGGTTAAACACGGATGGTGAATGAAACTTTGTTTTATTTGCTGGGCTGTGTAAGCCCTGGTCAATGTCGGCCGTAACTATAACGGTCCTAAGGTTCGCCACATCTTCTTTAAGGAAGGTGTGGCGAAGGACTGGGACCGTTATAGGATAAACAGGAGACACGCTAAAGCTGCCTTACCTTACAGTAATGTAAGGGTTAGTCCAAGCTATTCCACAAAATGCGGAAAAGCCTTCAAAAGACTCCACTACGTTTCCTCTCGTTAAAAAGAGAGGCGTAAAAAGGTGTGAGTACAGGGAGGTGATTCGCAGCCCAAGCCTGTAACATACAGGAAAGGTTCAGAGATTCTACGTGGAATATCCAAATGTGATATACTCACTCTATGAATATTAATCCTTATTGGGTATCAGGATTTGTTGATGGAGAGGGAACGTTCTATGTGGGAATTAACAAAAATCCTACAATGAAGACTGGTTACCAAGTGTTACCAGAATTTAGAATTGTCCAACACAAACGTGATATACAACTCCTCTACAAACTTAAGATGTTTTTCTCTTGTGGTGTGGTGAGAGTAAATCATGGTGATAGATATGAGTTGAGAGTGAGAAATTTCTCTTGTTTGAGAGAGAAGATTATTCCATTTTTTGAGAGGTATCCCCTTCTCACGAAAAAGAAATTTGATTTCTTAAAGTTTCGTAAGATTCTCCAACTCATGGATAAAGGAGAACATCTCACAGAGGAGGGAATACAACACATCTTTACTCTCGCAGAACAGATGAATACGGGGAGGAAAGATATTACGAGAGCACATTTGGATAAAGATTGAATCCGATCTCTATGGAAACATAGAGCTAACATAAATGAGCGAAATTCCTTGTCTGGTAAGTTCAGACGTGCACGAATGGCGTAACGACTGGGGAACTGTCTCAAGGACTTGCTCGGTGAAAATGCAATACCGGTAAAGATGCCGGTTACCTGCAGTTAGACGAAAAGACCCTAGGAGCTTTACTACAGCTTCACATTGGGCTTATGATTGTACTGCGTAGAATAGGTGGGAGACGTTGAAGCATTCCTTGCGGGGAATGTGGAGTCGCCAGTGAAATACCACTCTTTACTTTCATAAGTCCTAACCCCTGCGGAAAAAACGCAGAGAGACAGTGTGTGGTGGGTAGTTTGAGTGGGGCGCTTTCCTCCTAAAGAGTAACGGAGGAGCATACTAAGGTTCGTTAGGCGCGTATGGAAATCGTGCTGATAGTGTAATGGCATAAACGAGCTTAACTGCGAGAGGTACATCTCGAGCAGATGCGAAAGCAGATCATAGTGAACCGACAGTGGCCATTAGACGGCGCTGGAGATTAACGGATAAAAGCTACCCTAGGGATAACAGGCTGGTATCGCCCAAGAGTTCATATCGACGGCGATGTTCGGCACCTTAACTTACTTACATACGCATGTGTAAGTTACGTAACATCGGGGTGCCTAGGATGGTGACATCCTACAAGAAAAATTTGGCTTATAACGGTGAACTCCATATGTACAGCCCTTATCATTTATGGTAAGATATACGCGTATGGACAATACCGTGGGAAGTCTAACTCAACAACAAGAATCACTTATTATAGGAAGTTTGCTTGGTGATGCTTATATGAGGATAATTGATGGGCGTAACGATGCGTTTCTTGAAATCAATCATTCTGTAAAGGCACGAGAGTATGTTGATTGGAAATTTAATATACTCAAAGATATTTGTAAATCACCACCAAAAGAGCGAGTAAGTGGAAAAGATGGAAGAAAAGCATATCGCTTTACAACCCGTCAGCATCCACAACTTACTCAGATAATGCATAAGTTTTATAAACATGGAAGAAAAACCATACCAAAGGATTTAGAGTTAACACCACTATCTTTAGCTGTATGGTTTATGGATGATGGTTCTAAAACAAAGAAGGGTGATGTCTATTTAAATACACAACAGTTTTCTTTTTCAGAACAACGAAGACTTCTTCATGTTTTGCGTAAATTTGGATTGAAGGCACGTTTAAACAAAGATAAAAAGTATTATCGTATCAGACTCCTTAAAGAAAGTGTAGTGAGATTTAATGAAATTATTAGACCCTACATAATCGATTCTATGTTGTATAAAATGAGTTATGACCCCGTAGAGACTTCAAGCAATATGCTTGGGAGTGCTTCAAATGCGAAGTGCTAATACGCCAAACCCTGACACCACTTTTATTTTTAAATAAAAGTGGTGTCAGGTGAAGATATAGTCCACACCATTAGTAATAATGGAAAAAATGCGATGTCGGCTCATCCTATCCTGGGGCTGGAGAAGGTCCCAAGGGTTTGGCTGTTCGCCAATTAAAAGGGTACGCGAGCTGGGTTCAGACCGTCGTAAGACAGGTTGGTCTCTATCTACTGCAGGCGTTGATTCTTGAGGAGAGCTGCCCCTAGTACGAGAGGACCGGGGTGGACCGACCTCTGGTCTATCGGCTGTCGCGCCAGCGGCACCGCCGAGTAGCTATGTCGGGAATGGATAAGCTCTGAAGGCATCTAAGAGCGAAGCCAACTCCAAGATGAGGAATCATTTGAGGGCCCTCGGAGATGACGAGGTTGATAGGCTCTAGGTGGAAGCGCAGTAATGCGTTAAGCCGAGGAGTACTAATTGCCCTATTCTATCAGGAAATCTGAATAAGATTTTCGCCGTATATCCATGTGTGAAATGCACTCTTGAGTCTTCATTTGTCAATGTGCAGATGAAATAGCTTTCAGTTTTTCAATCTGGTGGCTTGTCAGCGGGGAAACACCTCTTCCCATTTCGAACAGAGAAGTTAAGCCCGCGAGAACCGATGATACTCCTTGTGGGGAAAGTAGGTAGCCGCCAGTTTGAAGAACTGAAATAAAAACACCTCGTTTGTCTGAGGTGTTTTTTTGTCATGAGAATGATATTATTGCCATAAATATCATCATCAATATGAGTAGTATGATACTTGCATACTCTCCGAAGTTTCTTATTTCTTCATCTGTTGGTTCTTTTTTCATGGCTATTAAATTTCCTCTCCCCACCTTTAAATAGAAACTCAACAACAAACTTCAAGAGAAAAAACTTTTGAAGAATTATCAGCATTTACTAGAGTAATGAGTATGAAGAAAAGGAGAGGAAATAAGAGAAAACACATAATGTTTGAAGAG
>JAGSHR010000245.1 GCA_029855985.1 Candidatus Njordarchaeota archaeon | reverse complement strand
CAACAATAACTATAAACTATTTCGGGAAAAAACCAATGAGCGAAAACAGCAACTGGCAGTACTTGGGAAACAGCCTAACAGAGATAATCACGGGAATGCTTTACCCAAACAAGGTGCTCGCATCCCTCGCATTCGACGCAACAACAAAAATACTCTGGATAATACTAATCTTAATACCCCTCGGGTTCCTACCCCTATACTCCAAGGAAAAAATACTGCTACCAGCACCAATAATATGGCTATTCCTCCTATCAACATACCCCCCATACTACCAGCTAGGATACCAATACGGAGCAATCTACGAAGCACTAATAATATACACCGCAATACACGGATACAAAAACACACAAACAGAAAAAACGTGGACACCGTGGAAAATACCAAACCAATTAAAACAACTCGTAGAGAAAGCCAACATGCTTTACAGAAAAATGAACACCGTGAGACTCTACAAGGCACTACTAATAGTAACCCTGTTAGTTTACATGGTCGGCATAGCGACACAATACCAAAACAAAGTGTTCATCGGACCAAGCTACCAAGACCCAATCCCAATACCAAACGAGCACACAAAAGCACTACAAGAAGCACTCAAAATGATACCAGAAAACGCAACAGTACTCGCACAAAACAACATATTCCCACACCTAGCCCACAGAACAAACATATACGCATGGATACCAATAGAAAACCTAACAAAAATAGACTACGCAATCGCAGACACAACAAACCCAGAATACTACTCAAAATACCCCGGAGCAAATATAACATTTAATGATGTATTTAAAAAACTATACCAATTAGGCTACAAAGAAATCTACAACAAAGATGGTGTAATCGTACTCATAAGGGGTCCTTAAGACTAAAGACTCATTGAATTTTATTGATTCTTAATTTTCGATTTCGCAACTTTCAACAGTGAGTCTGTTATGTATAAACTTGTATCTTTTATCCGATTCACTAACTCTAACGCATCAATCTTTGCAATCAAACCATTCTTTTTACAATACTCAATAAAACCTATCCCCATAACTTTTATCCCTATCCTGTTTGCAACTTTTCTCGCTTTCTGATCATCAGTATTAAAAATAACTCCGCTCTCAGAACTTACTTCGTTACGCATATAATGTGAAGCGCCGATCTTATGCAATCCTTTTCTCCTTCGTGTAACCCTAATAACTGAACTTCCATATCAACGCTCGCCTTAGGAGGGACATCCAAGAACTCTTCGATATTGGGAAGAAAACTTTCGATTTCTTTAACTTCGTCCCTCACGGCTTTAGGAATCACTAACTTAACGCCCTTTTCAACAACTTTTGTTAATAGCTCGATTCTTCCTAATTCGATAAGCACGATTATTGTTGAAGCGTCTATAATGAAAACTTTATGCTGCCGCTCCGATCTCAATGTCGTCCACTTCAGCCTTAAAAGGTTTATAACCCCTCCTTTTCAATATTTCAATAGAATCTTTAAGGCTTTTACCAGCTAATTTAGATGCGAGACTAACGGAAACTAAACCCTTCTTCCACATGCTAATTGCCAACTCAACCCTTTTCTCCAATAATCTATCAAAAACATCTGATTTGTCTTTCCACCCCTTTACTATGTAAACGTATAGCATTAGCTCATCTGGAGTAAGCTTATTTATGAATTCTGAAACTTCTTTTAAGATCTTTTTAGCACCATCATCTAACTTTTTCCATAACTCCTCAGCTCTCTTTAAACCCTCTTCAGTTGGTCGAATCCCATCTTTTTTAGAAATCCTGTTACTGGACTCTAAAACTAGTAAAGAATCCTTTAACTCATCACTATAAGGGCCAAGTCGATAGGATTTAAATTCAACCAAATTGCCTAATTCCTCCAAGTACTCCGAAACCAAAAAAATACCTTTTTGTATGTGCAGTTCACCAGGCAAAGAATTTCTTGGAGCCGCATACAATAACAACAAAACCCAGTCCTCTAGATCCCTATGCCCACTTTTAATATTCTTTAACAGTTTTTTGACATCAATTCTCTTCCGCATTTAAGATACACTCCAACACACAGCGAATAACCTCAAATCTCATTTAAAAAACTAATTATAGATCCATACAAGAAATTTACTATACCCTTTTAGTTTGAGATCATGTGAAACGCCAATACACTTCACACAATCTCCTTTACCTTTGCAAAACAAAGACCTATTGGCGCCACCTTTGGATAGAACCCTAAATCAAAAGATTGCAGTGAAGATTGTCACAATTAAGGCTTAAAATAGAGAGCCTTTTTTTATAAAAACTCTGTAAGTTTTCCCGTTCCAAACTTAGAAGCGAGGGAATTCAAAGCTCTAAGAAATCTTTTATCTTGCACTAACCCGTTTTTTCCTCTTAGGTAATCCCTAACCTGGTACCGTTCCTTAATTATCGCTTTTATGTTTTGCATTTCCATTAGAATACTCTCAGCGTTAAAAAGCTTAACATGCAACTCCAGTTTCCTTAAATCCCCTTTATACTTAAGGATATCATTTACTCTACTTCTCATTAAACCGAACTGATCACCTTTGACAGTTGAAGCATTCCTAAGAGAAACATACGTGTAATCATACAAATTAATTATTTTGCTATCCAATGGATCCATTTTGTAAGCTATTTCCTCTGGGAGAACTGGTCTCCTATGATTTGGACCTAGCACATCAACACCCAAATAGGGGGAGGCTAGATCTCTAGCAGGTAGAGAATCGTACTTTTGGGATACACGGCTGTATTTAATATTCACACCATACAAAAGAACGGGTTCACCCATTGCTTCTTCGAGGCCCCTAGTTAGAGATACTAGGGAATTATGATATGGGAATTTGCCCACCGGGTTTGAACCATTATAATCCGCGAATATAAAATTGTACAACAAATTATCAAATCTTTCAGCATAATTAAAATAAATCTCGATAAATTTTTCCCTTTTCTCCTCAGAGACATACGGAACAAGAAGTGCAATATCACCATTAGAAATCGCAACGATAGTCTTTAAAAACCCCCTAAATATCTTCAAGGCCAAATCTTCATTAACCCTATAAAAAGAGAGAGTAGACACCACATCCGCCCCAGGAACATTAACCAGTTTAGCAATATACTCACCTAAATTCTCTCCAGCCCCGACACTATCAAGCTTCATCTCAATATTCGGAATAACAACAATAAGATCATTCTTACCCGCTAACTTAACTCGACGATTAATCCTATAAGCAAATTCCTCCTCAAGCTTCCTATCTCTCTTGATTCGGAGCAACTTGTCAACACGCAAATTAATATAAATTTCATAAATTCCGCCAGCCACCCCCAAACCACTAAAGAAACCCCTCTCACCCGAACTAGCATTAAATGCTCTAACAGGCGATTCAATCACACCTTTCCTATGCTTTATTCGAAGCAACCTAGTCATAGTTCCTTTATCAACAACATCCTTCACAGTTATCAAAAATATACCCCACTCACAAAACTAACCCCATTTAAAATAAACAGACACAATATAAATAGTTACTTAGCCACCTTAAAAATACAAGACAACCTTCAAGAAAAAAGCAAAAAAAGATAACACATTCCATCTGAATATATTCAAAGAGTACACACGTGAACGCCATATTCGCACTTTTTAGCCAATACAACATACCGTAGGTATTAAAAGGGAAAGAGAACAATCTTAGAAAACTAGAAAACACTTAGACTTACAAACAGAAAGAAGAAAGCCCAAAAAACAGAGACGAATAGAAAGAAAAATTTATTGAATTTATACATATGGGATTATTTAATAATTTCCACTTCAGAGTTACCAAGGATTTGTCCCGGGAGCCCCTTGGGGAAGATCGCTCTTACGTATCTTGAACCGTGCTTCCTGTAGATCCTTCCCTTGAACTCTTTGTTTTTCCACCTAACAACAACGGTTCTACCAATCAAGTTATCTGGTTTAACTCCTTCGGGGAGATTCTCAAATTTCAAGATTAATTGCCTATTCCTTTGATTCTTGTTGCCAATCCTAAAGTTAACGACGACCCCCTTTAAACCTATAACCTTGTTGATAAGCTCTTGACTCATTCAACCACACCTCACTGAGATTCAATCAAAACAGCGTTAACGACACCATCTTGACCAGGTCTACTGGTAACCTTTGCTAAACCGATCTCCGTTCTAATAACAGCTCCCTTAGTGATAATCTGCCTTCTCTTGAATTCCCTATTCGCAGGGTTCTCCTCAACAGTAACAATCCTAACCTTCTTGAACTTTTTCTCCTTCGGATCAAACACGTTAGCAAACTTAACTTTGTAGAGCTTGATCTTGTAGCGACCGCCCCTCACTCGAATCTTAACCCTCTTCTCCTCTTCACCCTCATCAGCAACCCTAGTGTCCGCGGGGAACCTACCATAGTGTCTCTTCTTCTTTTGCCTAAACGGTTTACGGGCACCCCCAGTAGGGGCCTTCTTAACTGGCTTGTGATAAATGACCATACTACATCACCCTCTACTTCTTCGCGGACAACTTAGCCTTCTTGTACCTTAACCTCTTACTACCACAACGCCTACACTTAGTAGCAGTAATAGGATTACGAGCATAACAATTCATACAAATCTTATAGTTAAGCAAATTCTTCTTCGCAATATCCCTAAGTATCGGATCCGACACAGGCATCAAACAAACCTCCAACACCACACCATATAATAAGACAACAAACCAAACAATATTAAAAATATTACTATCTTAACATGTAGTTTCTATTTAACTAGCTAGTGATTTGAACAATTATAAATAGGAGTGTTATAAATCATGAGTACGATCGTTATAACTGGCGGATTAGGATTTGTAGGTTCTCATGTAATTGATCTATTGTCTAAAGAAGACTATAACTTAGTCATAATTGATAATGAATATACGGGAAAATTGATCAATGTAAAAAAACACCTCAATAAGAACAGCATTACAATTCATAGGGTAGACATAAGGGATAGGGAGAAAATTCCTCGCTTATTGGAGAACGCTGATGCCGTAATACATCTTGCCGCCATAGTTAGCATAGATAAATTCCTAGAAGACCCCTACATGGGTTATGACGTAAATGCAATGGGTACATTGAACATAGTAGAGAGCTGCAGAAAAAACGACATTGATAAAATCGTCTTTGCTTCATCAACAGCCGTTTATGGTGACCCAATATACATACCTATAGATGAAAACCATCCGACCAATCCAAAAAGTCTATATGGTGCATCCAAGTTATCTGGAGAAAAAATTCTATTCTCTTACTCAAAGACATACGGGATAAAAGGAATATCTTTAAGGTTCTTCAACATTTATGGACCTCGCATGACACCAGGTCCCTATGCTGGAGTAATATATAAATTTATAAAGGCCGTGCTTAAAAATGAATCTATAATAATCTATGGGAACGGCAAACAAACAAGAGATTTTGTTTATGTTGAGGATGTCGCTGAAGCTATTTTACATACATTAAGATACAATGCCTCAGAAGTTTTCAATGTCGGTACAGGCCAGAGTATAACGATCTTAGAATTAGCTAAAAAAATAATGAACTTAATTGGAAGAAAAGTTAAAATCAAATTTACTCATGAAAGACCAGGAGACATAAAGCTCAGCCAAGCAAACATCAAAAAGATAAGTGAAAAACTTGGCTGGAAACCAAGAACAGATTTATTAGAAGGCTTATCACTAACGATTAGTTACCTTAAAAGTAGTCAAAGAAGGAAATAATGGGATCATGAAATGGTTCTTTAACATGCCTAGTTTATTCGAAATAAATTCGAGATCCGTTATAACCTTTCTTAATCAGATACACATTTTGCAAACTTTCGAAGAACGTAAACATTTCAATATCCCTAAATTAGCCTAAATCGGAAAACAATCGGAGTTTTTTAATTACCTCTTTTAAATAGACAGTTTTAAGACATAATGCCTTCGAATTATCCTAATTAAAAGAATTTTGGGAGACTAAGTGAAGGGTAAATATTTTACTTGTCACAATAAACTATTAAAATAAACTATTAATTTG
>JAGSHR010000131.1 GCA_029855985.1 Candidatus Njordarchaeota archaeon | reverse complement strand
ATATGGCAAGACAGGTTTAAATTTAAATTCCGAGGGAAAACAAAAATAAACTGTTATTTATTAATAAAAAATAGACCCACAAAACGATTTTTTATATTAATATTGCTCTTTTATCTGCTTCGGAAAAACCGTAATATGTCAAGTATGTTAAGTATGATAAGTTTCTAAATTCGAATTCCATGGATTCTACTACATACACCACATAGGCTAAGCTCATGCTACCTTGTATACCTACTTTTCTTAATAATTTCAAAATCAACTTATTAGCTTCTAACTTTGCTTCGAATTCTTTCTTTTCAAGAAGAAAATCGACAATCTTGGAATATTTGCTGAACACTTGTTGGATTTCTCTTGGGTTTTTGGTGGCTGTTACTCTCTCGAACACGTCTCGGGATATCGATTTTGTTACTGGAATCAAAGTGTATTGTACAAGTTCTTGACTATAACCGTAGAGAATTGATGCCACGGAAGCAAAAACATTTTCAACTTCCGCCATTGTTCTTACTACACTCTCTATCTTTGCCCGCGTTGGCTTGTCTATCAAGCTAGATCTTTCGATTAGATCTCTAAAGTACGCCTTCCTGAGATCAGCTTCAATCGGTAGTAGGCTATCATATTTTTTGAAGAGTTCAACTCCCTTGGGTTTAATTTTATAACCATCCCTAATTAGAATTTCTATTGCTTTATCAACAGATCTAAGCTGCAACAATTCATCTAAGTTGGTTCTAGAGAAACTAATAGGAATTATTGTCCTCTTTATTTCGCTAGGATCCCTCTCAGCTTTTATACCCCTTAGAACTTTTACAACATTTTCATAATCATATTTAGCTAAATAACTAGTTAGGAATCTCTTCAAGTTTCTCGGCAAAGGTATCATGTGTATAAGATTTAGCCTCTCAGCAAACACTTTTGCGTAAGCTTCATAAAAGGATTCCGGCGTCAAATTCTCTGTTTTTTCCAGGTATCTTGCATACTCAGTTGGTGAAAGAAAATTTGCTAAGTCCCTTAGGGATTTCAAAGCCGAAATAGCATCAAATGTGTTATACGGTAAAAGCCTCGTTTTTATTCCATGAAACCTGGAAACTAAGTATACTGACATTTTATTCCCTCCTTATTACTTTATCCCTCACTATTTTTAGTCTTGTAAATTCCTCTAATTCATCTTCATCGAGAACATCTTCTACCATTTTGATTATTTTCTTCATCTCAGGAATCACTATCTTTTCTAATGCGTTAACTGTTCTGTTAGTCCTTTCTAGATCGTATGCGATTATCTCAATTTTTGTCTCTAAGACAGTTATCTTCATAAGATCCTCTAACAATTCGTACAATTTCTCGGCAATACTCCTAACTACCGGTGGATATTTATTTTTAACTTGGGGAACCTCCGTGAATTTTACTTCAGGAACAACTATCCCCATTATGCTCATTGGAAGGACTTTTGCTTCAATCTTACCGATTGATCTTGCGAATGAATCTATAACGTCAGGACCAACCAAACTATAGACCTTAGAGAATTCAGCCATTATTTTTGAAGCATCTTCTAGGACAGATCTTTTCGCCGCTTTGAGTTCCTCTAAAAAGGCTCTAAGCTTATTAGTAAGCTCATCCCTCTTCATTTCCAGCAATTTATATCCATCTTCAATTGCTTTTACTCTCCTCTTAAAATCTAAGAGGAACCCTCTAGTTGGCATAACTCTAATTCCAGCCACTGACATAAGATCACACCTGTTCTTTTCTCTAAACTAACTGCATTCGACAATTACTTACAAAAATTCAATTATAAATTTTTAAAGCCGTGAGAGAAAAACAAACAGGATAAGAAGACTAGATAAAAATTGTTTCGTTTTAGCATATTGAAGCGTAGCAACTAACTATTTTTTATAAATCAATTTATGTTTTGTTTTCTAAAGATATTAAGTGTATTCAAAGTAAAGCCAAGGTGAACAACTTGGAGGAAAAATTTGGTTTAACTTATAAAACTACGAGAGAAATAAAGGGTCCACTTATTGTCGTAGAAAACATTAAGGGCGCCGGTTACAATGAGCTTGTAGAGATAGAGTTTCCAGATGGAAGAACAGTTTTGGGTAACGTTCTCGATGTTTATTTAGATAAAGCGATTATTCAAGTATACGGGGACACAACAGGATTGGACATCAACGTAGGAGTAAGACTCACTGGGGAGACTGTTAAGATACCTCTAAGTGATGATCTCATTGGTAGAATATTTAGTGGTAGCTTTAAACCATTGGACGGCCTGCCAGAACCCATAGGAGAGGAGGAAAGAGAAATTTTCTTCTCAGTTATTAATCCTGCAGCAAGACAGCCTCCAGAGGAATTTATACAAACTGGAATATCCGTTATAGATGGCATGAACTCACTTGTTAGGGGGCAGAAATTACCACTATTCTCTGAAGCGGGTTTGCCGCACAATGTCATCGCAACCCAGATTGCAAGACAAGCAACCATACCAGGGAAAGAAGAAGACTTTGCTATTGTTTTCGCAGCCATGGGAATCAAACATGAAGAGTACGAATACTTCAAATCAGAATTCGAAAAAACAGGCGCTCTTAGTAGAGCCGTTATGATCCTTAATTTGGCGGATGATCCCATTATAGAGAGAATTATTACACCAAGAATAGCGTTAACGATAGCAGAATATCTCGCCTTCGAGCATGATATGCATATCTTAGCAATAATTACAGATATGACAAACTACGCGGAAGCACTTCGTTCAATTAGCGTAGCAAGAGAAGAGATTCCAGCTAGAAAAGGTTATCCGGGTTACCTATACACTGACTTGGCAACAATATATGAAAGAGCAGGAATCATCAAAGGAAAGAAAGGAAGCGTCACTCTTATGCCTATCCTAACAATGCCTGGAGGAGACCTAACCCACCCAATACCCGACCTATCAGGTTACATTACCGAGGGACAGTTGATTCTTGAAAAAGGTTTGGATGCCCGTGGTATTTATCCACCGATTAACCCATTGCCGTCGCTCTCAAGGTTAATGAAAGATGGTATTGGCAAGGGTAAAACCAGAGATGACCACAAAGGCGTTGCTGACCAGTTGTATGCCGCTTATGCGGCAGGAGTGAGAGCTAGAGGTCTCGCTAGAATAGTTGGTGAGGTCGGTTTATCTGCTAGAGAAAGAACATACTTAAGATTCGCGGACGAATTCGAGAGGAAATTCATTAACCAAGGTGTCTACGAGAATAGATCAATTGAGCAAACGTTGGACATAGCTTGGGATCTCTTAGCTATGTTGCCTGAGGATGAGCTAGTTAGAATCGATGAGAGCATTATTAAGAAGTACCATCCCAAATATAGGAATAAAGCAGAATAAGAGATTCTTATTTTCGTTAACTAAATTTTTTTAATTTCTAAATTGGTATTTTCTAGTAATTTTAGAACTTTACTTCTCTGTGGGCCCTTTAAGCCTTTCCAGTCAATTAGGGCCAAGTCGGGTTTAACCGAGTTTCTGTTGATCATTTTGTTTAACATGTCCATGTCAAGTGAATCTACGTGGTATTTGGGAACCATGTGGCCAATATAAACATCGTTTTTTAGAATGTACCTGGTGAAAGAGGGAGCATAATGGGGACCTCCAAATCCTATTGCTACTTGTGATGTTTTTCTAATTTCTATATTACCTACGTCTATTATAATTTCTGCTATGACTCTAGCCGCATCTTTTAACACCCATTGCTCTTCGCTGCTTCCGAGCTCGATAAAGAATAGAGGAATATCTATATCGGTGGGACCATGATGTGTTACTTCTAATGATGCATCAAATTTTGCCGATGAGATTCTTTCTCTCCATTTGTATAATTTTAAGAAAGCCGCTCTCGCAGCGATAGGCTCTGAAATCGAGAGAGCTCTCTTTGAACCGCCGTAGGGATTCTCATCCGTCCAGTTCCCAGTGAAATGAACATGAAGTGACGGTTTCTTTGTTGTTGAAGAATGTCTGCTTGCGAAAATTAATCTATCCAAATCTAGTATTGAATTTAACTTACTGAGGTAATCTGAATAAATGAGGTCACTGTTTATTGTCACCAAGTAGAGACCGCTGTTTTCCCCTTTTAGGATTCTATGGCCATCAAACTTGTAGTCTGTTTCATGCCATTTCTCTAACTCAAACAATCTATCCCTAATGTTCATGCTTGCTTTGTCTTTCAATGAGACGATGACAGCGGACCTAACCAAACCAAGTCACCTAAAAAACTCACCATACATAAAGTTATAGTTTTAAATCGAAAATTTTTATGAAGTATGCTTATATTTGTTTTTCAGATTTAAATAGAGAATAGTGAAAGGGATGGTGTATTACAATGGCTAAGAAGATCGTACTTGAATTCCTTGTTAAGGGAGGAGAAGTAACCCCTGGTCCGCCTGTTGGTCCAACACTAGGCCAAAACCAACTTCCAGTGGGTAAAGTGGTAGCAGATATCAACAAGGCAACTTCCAAGTGGAAGGGCCTCTTGGTTCCTGTTAAAGTTATAGTTGACCCAGCAACTAGAGAATACGAGATCGAGGTAGGAACACCGACAACATCTGCATTAATAATGAAAGAAGCTAAGATAAGCAAGGGATCTGGACAAGCCGGCAAGGAATTTGTAGCAGACCTCTCACTAGAGAAAATTATTGAAATTGCAAAACTGAAACAAGAACAGATGTACAGCAGAGATCTAAAATCAGCCATAAAGCAAGTTATAGGCACAATGGTAAGCATGGGCGTAACCGTAGAAGGAATACCTCCAAAAGAAGCTCAGGCAAAGTTAGATGAATTATTGGCCCAAAAAAACATAAAGCTATAACATTTGCGAACATGGGTAATTTTAAATAATAAAAAACCAAAGAAAATAAGAAAATCGATGAACCGATGAAAAAAGAGGCGAATGAAGATGTCACTACCTCCATATGCCACATGGAATACTCCCGAGGAATTAGCCAAAGAAGCGTTAAAACTTCTAGAAGATATCAGAAACTCTGGCGGGCAAATCAAGAAAGGTGTTAACGAAACAACAAAAGCTGTGGAGAGAGGCCAAGCAAAACTAGTTTACATTGCCCTCGACGTCTCACCACCAGAAATAGTGTTCCACTTACCCCCACTATGTGATGAGAGGGATATTCCATACTTATTCGTTCCATCAAAGGAAGAATTAGGAAAAGCTGCAGGTATCGAGAGACCCGCCTCATCCGCAGCAGTAGTCGATCCTGGAGAGAAAGGGGAGGAACTAAATAAGATAATCCAAAAAATCAAAGAAGCAAGGCTCTCCAAGTAGAATCGATAAAAGATTTATAAAATAAAACAAAAATTATTTTTTATCCCTAGAGGTGTTGAAAATGTCTCAAAAGGAGCCGCAGGCTGAGCAAGAGGAAGATATGGGTATACCTGCAATTGTAGAGCAGATAGTTGAAAGAATGGGTAGAGCAGGAGAGATAACACAAGTAAGGGTAAGAGTTCTCGAGGGAAAGGATAGAGGTAGAATTTTCACTAGGAACGTAAAAGGACCCGTAAGGCCCGGGGATATACTCATGTTGAGAGAAACTGAAAGAGAAGCTCAAAGAATTAAAGCTCAAAAGAGGTAGGTGTTTTGAATGCCGCGCTGTGCTTTTTGTGGGAAAGACATACCACATGGAACAGGCATATTATATGTTACAAAAAGAGGGGCAGAACTCTGGTTCTGCAGTCGAAAATGTAAAGTCAACATGTTGGAGTTAAAGAGAAAACCAACCAAGTTCAAGTGGACAACGCACTACGTAAAGCGCTAAACAACTTGTTTTAAACCATATTATTGAATTCAAGAAAACCCATAAATAACAAAATTTTTAACAAAATATATTGAAGAATTATCTATTAGTCCTAGGAATATTT
>JAGSHR010000202.1 GCA_029855985.1 Candidatus Njordarchaeota archaeon | reverse complement strand
GGTTTTTACGCTAATAATTCGATCTCTATTGGCAATACAAGATTGAGTATTATTGATCTTAGAGACATAGCAAGACAACCTATTTTCAACGAGGATGAGTCAATCGCAATTGTCTTTAATGGAGAAGTATACAATTATATAGAACTGAGAGAAGAGTTAATGGAAAGAGGCCATAGGTTTAAAACTATGAGCGATACGGAAGTTATTGTTCATGCTTATGAGGAATTGGGTTTTAAGTGTGTTAATAGGTTTAATGGGATGTGGGCTTTCGCAATTTATGATTCTAAAAAAGGGATACTATTTCTTAGTCGTGATAGACTTGGGATAAAGCCCCTTTATTATTATTTTGATCAAGACAATGGAAAATTTTATTTCGCTTCGGAGATTAAGGCAATATTAATAGCATTAGATAAAAAACTTGAAGTTAACATAGACGGTGTAATTGAGTACTTGATGTTTAGAGATACAATTGATGATTCAACTGTTTATAAGGGAATTAAAAAACTTCTGCCAGGACATAATCTAATATTTGACATTCACAGAAAGGAAATAAGAATTGAGAGATATTGGGATGTTCCTAATGACCCTTTGGATTACATAGATGAAGAGAAGGCCATATCCACATTAGAGAGGAAAATTAGAAAATCGGTTGAATTTAGAGTCAGAAGCGATGTCCCCGTAGGAGCAATACTGTCGGGTGGTTTGGACTCAAGTGTCGTCACTGCTTTCATGCGAATCATTTATAATGAAAACAAACCACCCAGCCTAGATGAATTTTATACATTCACTGTCCGGTTTAAATCCAAGAAATTTGATGAAGGTGAATTTGCCCGTTTGGTAGCTCAACAGTATGACACTAAACATATAGAAGTTTATCTCGATAATGTTAACTTTATTAAGAGCATGATAGAATACGCAAGTATTAAGGATACGCCTATTGGTGTTCCCAACGAAATCGCACTATACCAATTAGCTAGGAAAATTAGGAGCATGGGTGTAAAAGTTGTTTTGTCTGGTGAGGGTTCAGACGAAATTTTCTATGGGTATAGCAGAATCTTTCGAAGTCCATTTGATTATGAGAGATTGAAAATATTACAGTACACTCCTGATGGAGAAAAGTATTATAAAGACCAATACAAGTCTCTTTATGAAACATATGGGGGACGATATTTCTCCAGAATGCTTGATCTTTTCCTTTTTAGATACAATTACTTTACTTGGGATGACATCTTAGAGTTATTTGGGGAAAAAGCAAAAAAAACACTAAATTCTGTTAGAAATATTTTTGAGAATGTATGGTACAAAATTAACGGCGATAATTATAGGAGAATTTCGTATGTTTTTCTTAAGATACATTTACCTGTTCTACTCGCTAGGGTTGATAACGCCATGATGGCTTCTAGCGTTGAATCAAGAGTTCCCTTCTTAGACCCAGAGTTAGTTTCCTATGTTTTCAATTTACCTAATGAGTTAAAAAGTAGATGGAAATCTGTGAGAGATTACATAGAAGCACAGTTTAAGAGCGCAGATGAAATCGCTGAAATTCATGATGAACCCAAGTATGCTCTTAAAAAACTCGGAGAAAAATACTTACCAACAGAAATAATTAAAAGGAAAAAACAGGGATTCCCCGTCCCATTCCAAGAATGGTTCAACTCAATACTTGAAACAGCTAAACAAATAATTCTTAACGAGAACTCAGCGCTCAACAAAGTTATCGGCTTAAAGCCAGAGGTTATTGAGAGATGGATTGAGAAAAAACAACTAGAGAATGATAAACTACTAGGCCAAAAGATCTGGATGCTTTTGGCTCTAGAATTTTGGTTAACGAAATGGATTATTGGAGAAGATTTAGAAAAGAAATTTTCTAATATTTTATGAAGGAAATTGTTCAAGGATCGAAAAATTTCCCATTTGATTGGTGTTCGCAGATGAAAGTTATTATTCTAGCAGCAGGGAAAGGAACGAGGTTATATCCCCTAACAAAATATGTACCCAAGCCCCTCTTAGTAATAAGTGGAAATAAGAGAATCCTTGACTATCAATTGGAAGTTCTATCAAGCTTTAATGAGATTGACGAGGTTATCTTAGTTATAGGTTATAAAGCGGATGCTATAGAGGAATACTTGCTAAAAAACAAGGATAAATTTGGAGTTAGAGTTAAAACAGTTTTTAACCCATTTTACGATGTATCAAACAACCTAATTTCTCTATGGCTAGGTTCATTTTTCACAAGGGACAGTGACTTCATCATAACTAATGGGGATAACATCTTCAAAAAACATGTTATCGAGAAATTGTTAGAGCAAAACGATGGCATCTATATTACCATAGACTATAAGGATAAGTATGATGAAGACGACATGAAGGTTATAATAAAGGATAACTCTGTTTTCTATGTTTCAAAGGAAATAGAACTAGATAAGGTTTCCGCGGAGTCTGTGGGAATCGCACTTATAAAGGGTGAAGAGGCGAGAGAAAAATACATAAATGCGATTGAAAAACTCGTAAGAAACCTGGAGAATAGAAATAAATTCTGGTTAGAAACATTTAATTATCTATCAGCAAACAACGTCAAGATAGGATACGTAGAGATATCAAAAGATGATTGGCTCGAGGTGGATTTCCATCCAGACTACGATTTCGCTAAAGAAGTAATATTGAAGAACGCTGAAACATGGTTCGAATCATAAACTTGATAAATCTGAGAAAACCAATTTCATCAATTCGTCCTTAGAAACGAATGAATGAATACGTGAAGTTTATGAGAATCTTACATATAGGGAATACTGCTGGCGTAGGAAGCGTTATAGCTAAGTGGCAAAAAAAGATATTAAATTGGAAGACCACCTTAATAACCAGGAAAAAACTTGACCCTTATCACCTCACGACATATGGGTATGCCCTACCTTTAGATAAATTTACATATACAATAGTAGCTCTACTACTATCTCTTCGACATGATATAATACATATTCATGATTTTGATAAAATTGTCCCAATAATGAGAAAACTACCAATACTAAAAAATAAAACCATTGTTTTGCACTACCATGGATCGAGAATCAGAAATAATTGGAAGAAAAGAAAAAAATTTTGGGTAAAAGCCGATGTTATCCTTGTGTCAACAAAAGATCTATTAGATAAGGCACCAGAACACGTAAAATACCTCCCGAATCCTATAGATACGGATATATTCAAAGTCTATAAAGAAGTAAAGAAACGTAAAAAGGTGGCTCTGTATGTATATGCCCATTATCCAATGGAGCACTTAGAATGGCCAAAAAAAGTTGCAAAAAACTTCGGATTAAAATTATATATCCATGACAGAAAAAGGAAACCCATACCCCATAAAAAATTACCACTGCTCTTGAATTTATTTGAATTCTTAATTGACAGGAATTACATACCAAGTCTAAGTAAAACGGCCTTAGAAGCTTTAGCATGCGGTTTAAAAGTTATACGCTGGGATGAAAAAATAATCGATAAACTCCCTAACACTCATAAGCCCACATACGTTATAAGAAAGCTTGCAACAATATACTTTAAAAAACTTAAAGTAAAGGGAGAAACTCATCATTAAGTTCCATTTTTCAAGATTGTCTCAATAACTCTCTTAAGAAGATACCTAGCTTCATCATCTATTGCAACACTAATAGTCATATATAAGAACAAATAAACTAGTAGATACGGGGTATAAAGTTCCACAAAACTTAACAAACGAATTTCACCTGACACTTTGGGCAAAAAGAATAGAACTACTGAAGAAACAACTGCTGAGAACACATACTTGAGAATAGAACCCCACGGAATTGAATATTCTATTTCTATGTCTCTACTCAATGTATATTTCGCTAACACAAGACCTAACCGGTAAATAACGTAGATCACGGACCAGATAAACGCGACGAATACTGGTGAACTAGAATTAAAAAAGTAAAGAAATATCCCTATTAAAATAACATACACCGTTATCGCTGTTATATTGAGAACAGGAACCTTAAAGAGAAAGCTTTTGATTATATCCCTAAATTTAAAGTTTATATCCATGTCTACTTTCTCGACACCAAGTAGTATATTGTTAAATATATTATCAAACAGAACGAGAACCTCAGCAAAAATTAATATTCTAGCTATATTAGATGCTTCTACGAACTCATATCCGAAAATCTGTATTATTTGTTCGGCGCCCACTAAAATCAAAGGCATTATGGGTAAACTAAATAGGAAAGTTAACTTGAAGGTAATAATAATATCGTTTGAATTTCCGCTTTGAAGTAGCTTTGGGTATAAAACAGAAACAACTGATGTTGTTTGTGAAACGAGGCCTGCTAAGGAGAAGGCGATACTGAAGTAAGCTATTGGTTCATAGGAGTTAGTTATAAAACTGACAACCAATTTATCGGTATATGGAAGATAAACTGGTAAAATTATTAATAAAGGCACCCAACTCGCAGCAATCCACTTCCTCCACAAATATCCGTCTATACGCTCCCCCGTGAAGATATAATTTTTATACTTTACTAGTACGAAGGCTAGTTCAACAATACGAGAAAAAAACAAAAGCATCATAATTGTGAGAATACTAACTGACTTTGAGATATATAGTATGACTAATAAGAACATTTTACTTAACTCAAAAATGGTTAATGAAAAGCCTGCAACTTGGGGGGCCCTAGAAAACGCAATGACACTAAACATGCTCGAGAGATATGTCATCAGCAAAAATAGGTTTCCTAGTATAACTATATCTAATAAATTTCGGAATAGACTTGTGAAAGTGAACACTGAGAAATAGTAAAATATCGAGCCAATTAGAATAGCTAACGACATTGCTTTTATAGCATCATTCACCGTGTAATATCCCCTTGATGAATACCTTATCGTCCAAAAATTAATGATGCTTCTAGGAACCATTGAAATACTAATGTAACTCATCAAGAGTTGCCATAAACCCACCTCTAAACCTAGACTTCTACTAATCAATATCAAAAACACACTGCCAGTTACGAAGCTGATCCCCTTGGATAAATACATTACAACACTCGAATACCTGATACGAATACTATTGTTCATTACATCACCTAGCAATAAAGTGAAAACATTAGCTGTTTACCTCAAATGTTACGAATAAACTAAAAATTCAATGTTAAAAATCAATCAGCGAATATTAAACTTCTCTAACTATTCTAAATAAAAGTTTTAGAGTGGACAACCCATCATTCTCTTTATTGAATATTGAGTTTAAGGCTGAAATCCTCTTAATAGTCTTCCTCCCCGATGATTTCAATAGTTTTACTAACTCTTTTTCATCTTTAACAACTAAACCTGAGAACACCCTGAATAAGTCATAGAGAAAACCCTCTGAATACTCGCTCAATCCAAAAGTATATAGTATCACTGGCCGATTAGTTATCATAAAATCATAAATTATGCTGGAGAAATCAGTTATTAGTATGTCAACGTACGGTAATAATTCCTGAACATCCGTAAGTTGATCTGAAACATCTATTATGTTATTTGTTTCAAGTATCTCGATTTTCTTAGTATTAGGATGCTTTTTAACCAGTAAAACCCAATTTCTTTCTCTCAACAGCCTATCTATTTCTTCTAGAGTATCCTCTGAGAAGGGTTTCAAAATTTCCCCTTTTTTTCTATAAGTCGGCGCATAGAGTATAATTTCGTTAAACTTTTTTAGACCCATCTTTTCGATAATTTTGTTGTCCCTAAGACACTTGTTGAAAAAAATATCATTCCTAGGATAACCCGTTTCCCAAACACCGCGTAGAAACGGTCTAAAAACACTTTTAAAGATAACTGATACTTTCTCGGATGGGGATAAGAATATTATTTTTGGGGAAATTAACTGCCTGATGAGACCCATTATCAAGGTTAATGATTTTATAATATTCCTCTCTGATCTCAGTTTAAGTATAATGGAATCAAAACCTATTCTCTTTATAGGAGTCCCGTGCCAAGATTGGATAATATTAAACTTGCCGAAGAAGCCGCAGGGGGAAACGTCCAAAATTCCATGACTGATTATAATTGCCTTCGCTCGCAAAAGATAGAAAAAAGCTTTAAATGATCCTTTCTTAACGAAATTTTCCCTACCAACGAATTGTGGGTCATTTGTAACATATATAACTCGAAAACCTAAGTTCTTTTTACATCTAGTTAGATATCTATGCACATACTTCGGATTATCTTTAACATAAACTCCTCCATGTGAACCAAGAACAAGAAGAGAATCTTCCTTTGGAATAATATATGAAAATAAACTTAGGAGAGCACAGTAGATTATAGAGTAAAAGAGTTCGCCAATTTTTCTTATGAGCCTAAAAGATGACATCTTGCCCCTCCATAAAACCATTGCATTAATCAATGAATTCTTTTATATTAACGGGTCGTTTTAAGGCCCTAATGCTCCCAGCACTTATTCTGGCCTTAAGATCCTTTACAATTTTTTCAGATGCGTGCCCATCACCGTATGGAATCTCTGTGGACTCTAACTTAGATCTGATTTCATCATAATTAAGAACTACTCTCATTACTTCTTTCACAATTCTCTCTCTGGAAGGACCCACTAATATGTTGCCCCCCAATTTAATTGTTTCTATCCACTCCGTACGAGTCCTCATTGTGACACATGGTGTTCTGAGAATAAACGCTTCTTTTTGAATTCCACCTGAGTCCGTTAAAACTAATATGGCATCCCTGATAAGTCGAAGCATTTCAAAGTATCCAACAGGTTTAATTAAAATTATGTTGGGATTTCCCTTCAATGCCTCCAGTAAACCAAATTCACTAAGCCTATTCAGTGTCCTCGGATGAACTGGAAAGATAATTTTAACTCTCTCACTTATATCAATCAAACCATTAACTATGTTCGTGAGATTCCCTTTATCATCAACATTTTCGGCTCTATGCGAGGTGACCACAATATAATTTTCCTTCTCTAAACCGTGTTCGTCCAAAATAGTCGTTTCATCTATATGCTTCATATGGTTAAGTATAGAATCGTACATCGTGTCACCCGAAAAGTAAATTAGATCGGGTGAAATCCCCTCATTCTTTAAATGTTCCAGAGCATACATTGTTGGAGCATAGAGAACTTGAGAGATATGGTCTGTTAGTACCCTGTTAATCTCTTCGGGCATCCTCATATCCCAAGACCTTAAACCCGCCTCCACGTGAGCAACCGGTATCTTTGTTTTTACCGCAGCTAAAGCGCTAGCAATTGTTGTATTCGCATCGCCAAACACGACTACAACATCTGGATTATACTTCTGTAAAATCTTTTCAAACTTTAACATTATTTTTGCTGTTTGCTCCGCGTGAGTCCCCCCCTTTACTCCTAAATTCACTATCGGATCTGGTAAGTCAAGCTCTTTGAAGAATATTTTTGACATCTCATAATCATAATGTTGACCACTGTGAACGAGAAGCAATTCCACCTCAGAATCTTTATCGAGTATTTTAATCAAAGGGGCTGCTTTAATAACTTGAGGTCTAACCCCAATAACTGGCATAATCTTCATAGAAGACACCTATTAATGTCTAGTTAATTCACCTAATATCTTCTCTATAACTGGAACACAGTGCTTTTGCCATGTTAATTTCGGCGGCTTAGGAAGAGAAATTTCACCCGCTACAGCTCTTCTAACATATTCCCCTATTTCATCTTCGGGAACTAAAAGGTAATACTTCGAAGGAGCAATCCCAGAAGCTATAACAGGTAAACCGAAAAGAAAGTACTCAGTTATTTTGTGGATACCTTCGTGGGTGTAGTACTTCTTGAATTTTTCAGGTATCCCAAATCTAGGAACAATCCCTATGTCAGCCGCAGCCAAATAGTTTGGAACCTCTTTATGATCAACCCAACCAAACCACTTTACGTGTTCAGGGTAATCCCTAACAAGTTTTTGAACGATGTTTCTAGACGGCCCGTCCCCAAGAATCCAAAGTTCAGCATTCTCGTTTCGCAGGTTTTCAGCCACGTCTCTAAGCAAGGGTGCACCTTCAATTTTTGACAATTTTCCCACAAAAATGACCACTTTTCTATCACTGGGAATTCCTAACTCCTTTCGCATATCCCGATTTACTAGCGACAACAAGGTTTCATCGGGGTAATTTGGTAAAATAAAAACTTTTTTGCCCAGGTACATTATGTCCTCAGCTAACCCCTTAGATACGCAAACTATTAAATTAGAGTGTTTTAAAACAAATCTCTCCGTGGCATCAGCCATCCAATAGAACAACTTATTCTTAAACTCCATCTGAACTTGGAGTGCCCACGGGCTTCTCCTATCGTAGATGTATTTTTTTCTAAATAGGGGCAAAAGTATGTAAATTATATCGGGAACGTTCTCTATCCAGTAAAGATCAGCCCCCTTAAACGCTATAGAGAAAATCGCCTTAGCATACCTAATAACTGCTCGCAAATACCTATTGGTGATGTTAGGTTTACTTGCAGCCCATAACTCAACATCAAAACCCAAACCTTTAAGTGTTCTAGTAATCTTAATTGCTCTAGGATGACGCCAAGCCTCAATCGATGCAACAACAATTTTCATATGATCCCCTTTATAATAGGTTTATTTAATTCACAAGTCACCTAAATAAAAACTAATTATAACTGTAAACATTTAGGGATTTCATGCATTTACTAGGTTATAAATCAATTAGGTATAATGATATATAATCAATAATGTTAAATTAAAGAACTATCCTATAACTACTCAAAAGATAGACCCAAACAAATTTAATTCCACCAAAAAGAAATAAATTTGATATTTCAATTAAGGGGAAAATAGTAAACATCCTCTGAGTAATAAGCCATTGATTAATGGTGTTTATATTGGATAACTTGACTGGAGACAAAAACTATTTCATTAACAAGATAAAAAAAGGAGAACTAACTGTTTCCGTTTTCGGTCTAGGAAATGTGGGCTTACCTATGGCTGTAGCCTTCGCGCTAAAAGGATGCAAGGTTATAGGCTATGACATAAATAAGAATAGAGTAGAAATGCTGAACCGTGGCGAACACTATCTACCCCATGAACCCTATCTAGATCGAATTCGCGAACTTGTGGAAAAAAGGGTTTTTAAAGCAACAACCGATGCAAGCTACGCTGTTAAAAATAGCGATGTTATATTAATTTTAGTGCCCCTCTTCGCTGATGAGAAATACGGAATAGACTTCTCAAACTTGATTGACGCATCAAAAAAAATCGGTGAAAACCTAGAACCAGGAAAATTAATCATTTTAAGCACAACCGTCCCGCCAGGAACGACAGAGGGCATAGTTAAATGGATAATAGAGAAGAAGAGCGGGCTAAAAGCAGGGAAAGATTTTGCTTTAGCATTTGTCCCCGAAAGAACAAAATCGGGGACTGTTATAGATGATTTCTTGAGAAATTATCCAAACGTTGTAGGTGGTGTCGATGAGATTAGCACTAATGCCATTGCAAGTTTCTATGAAGCAATAGTCGAAAACAAAGTAATTAGGGTAAGTAACGCAAGAGCTGCGGAATTAACAAAGTTGTTTAAAGCAGTCTACCGTTACTTTAACATTGTTCTTGCAGAAGAATACGCTAAAATATCAGAATTAACTGGTGTAGACGTAAAAGAAGTCATTGAGGCGGCCAACACTGATCCATACAGTCACGTTCATTGGCCAGGACCTGGGATAGGTGGCCACTGCATCCCCGTTTACCCGTATTTCTTTGATTTCATGTATTCTCTATACGATAAGAATTTCAAGCTTTTCCAGGTCTCGAAGGAAATAGACAAAGGCATGCCTAGCCATGTCGTCCACCTACTATTTGAAGCACTAAATGAAGTGAAAAAATCAATTAACGGTTCAAGAATCGCAATACTCGGTTTAACCTTTAGAGGAGACGTAAAGGTTATATATAATACTCCTGCGAAACCAATTATAGAAGAAATCTTGAGATACCACGGAGAAATAATAGCCCATGATACTATGCTTTCACCAGAAGAAATATGGGATGCATTTAAAGTCAAGGGAACTAATAACCTAGACGAAGCTTTGACCAATGCTGATGCGGTTATTATAGTTACTGATCACTCTAAATACAAAAAGCTATCAATTAGAGATATCACTAAAAAAATGAGGAAACCCGCTGTTATAATTGATGCTAGGAACTTGCTTGACCCAAGAGAAGTTCTAGAAAACAAGGATTCTGTCGTTTACCGAGGGATAGGACGATCCAAATACTTATTTACCTATCCAAGTGACTTTATTGGAAGGGTAAGAGAGTATATTTCGAGGAGATATAATCTGTTAACTTAAGGAGGATTAATGTAATGCTAATTTGGTTCGATGTCAACACACCTAAACACGCATTATTATTTACTAGTATAGGTAGACGATTAAGCAAAGAAGGTCATAAATACATCATGACAGCTAGGGAATATGATGCTACACTTAATGTGTTCAAGAGGCTGCAACAAGATTACATTCTCGTTGGAAAATATGGAGGTGGTACATTACTTGGTAAACTAAAAGCAAGTGTAAAAAAAACACTCAATATTATAAATTTTTTTGAGGAAAATCAAGTTAATCCAGATGTCGTTATCCATTTTTCCTCACCAGAAGCCGCGAGGATCGCGTTTGGATTAGGAAAGCCTTCTATTTGCATTAACGATAGCCCTCACAGCCACTTCGCATTAAAGTTGTCCCTCCCATTCTCAAATTGGTTAATAGTACCAAAAGCAATACCGAAGAACTGCTTTTCGGAATATATAAATACCGACAGAATTGTTCAGTTTAATGGTTTAGATGCTGTAGAATGGATAAATGCAGTGAAGCCTGATAGGCGTGTAATAAAGCAATTAAGCTTAGAAGAGAAAAAATTTATAATTTTCCGACCTGAAGAAGGGCTAGCATCCTACTATCTCGATTACTCAAGGGGGAAAGCCATATCAATAGGAATAAAAATATTAAAATATATCACAAAAGAATTCAAGGATTACACAATACTCATACTCCCTAGATATAAAGAACACGTAGAGATTATACAAGAGAATGTAAGAGGAAATATTGTTATTCCAAGCGAGTACCCACTTGGAATTGATCTGTACCCATATGCTTCGCTAGTTATCACGGGTGGAAGCACCATGGCTATTGAAGCATCCCTTCTCGGAGTCCCATCAATCACTTACTTTCCTGAACCCCTTCACGTTACCTCTTACTTACAATTTAAGGGGCTACCAATCACTCATACAGCAAGAATAGATAAAATACTTAATAGAATCAAGAGAATTCTCTTGGATCCAGATATTTATAGAGAGGATACGAAAGAACTGTTAAAAAATATGGAAAAACCAAGCGATAAGTTAATGCAACTAATAGAAGAAACTTAGGAGAAGAAGTCTAAGGTATTATTAAAATTTGTCACTAGTATGTGAGGATCTAGAATTAAAACATTTCAAGGTATATTAAGAGACTTAAACATGTGCTAAAACTTTTCTGGATATTAATAAATCTACATATTAGGAATCCCGCAAACGCTACGATAATAGTAAACTAAATTTAAACCAAAAGGCAACTAGGTGAACAATTATGCCAACAAACTTGCCAGCGGAGGCTGAAGTAGCATATCAAAAATATCTAGAAGCGAAGACACTAGAAGAGAAAATAAAAGCCCTAGAGGAATACATTTCAAAGATTCCAAAGCACAAGGGAACAGAAAAGTTGCTAAAGCAAGCTAAGAGAACCCTTACAAAGTTGAAACTAGAAATGGAAAAACGGAGAGAAGTAACAAAGAAGAAGTCGGGAGCATCCCCCTTCTCAGTGTCAAAAGAAGAAGACATAATGATGACCCTGCTGGGATTAACTGGTGTAGGAAAAACATCCCTTTTCGCTTACCTAACGGGAAACGAGATAAGAGAGTTGAAAACAACGATAACCCCAAATGTTGGAGTAATGGTTCATAAAGGGGTATCAATTCAAGTAGTGGACTTGCCTCCCCTCTTCTCGGAAGACGTTGACGCTACCCCCAACGGTCGAGCTATAATGGGGATAGCGAGGGCAAGCGATATCATAGGCTTGGTGATTGATTTAACACAAGACGTAGAGTGGCAGTACAAGACGCTTATTAAAGCATTAAAGAACGCATACATCGTTGTCGATAGGGACAAACCCCCAATAAGATTCGAGAAATTGGGAAAAGGAGGAATACGAATCTCAGGGATCGATTACACCCCCTTCACAGAACAAGAGTTAGAGGAAATCATAAAGAGCAGTGGTGTAACAAATTGCATAATTGACATATATGGCCCCGTGGATGAGGAAGACATCTACAATGTGTTAAACAGGAGAATCGTGTTCAAGAAAGCAATCATAATTGGAACAAAAGGAGATGTAAAGGGCACAAAACAGGCTGTTGAAAAACTAGTGAAAATACAAAACAGATTCCCCGTTATTCCAACCTCCGCAATAATGAATGTCGGCAAAGAATTAATTGGAGACGCCATCCTAAAAACGCTTAACGTTATAAGAATATGGACAAAAAAGAAAGGAGTCGTAGCGGATAAACCAATCGTCATGCCAGAAGGAGCAACAGTAAGAGACGTAGCTGAAAAAATACACACCGAATTCCTGAAAAACTTCAAGTACGCAGTTGTCGAGAGAGAGTCATCCAAGGTTAAAAAAATGAGGGTAGGCTTAAACTTCCAACTAATGGATGGGGACATAATTTCCATACACATAGAGGATTAAACATGGTGCCCCATATGAAAAAAAGGGAATACTATGACTTACACTTAAAACCAGTGGACGAACAGGAAGCTATTCAAATGCTTCACGCTGCAAACTACATGGGGTACACAGGAATAGGGCTCAACATAAGTAACCTAATAACCGAGGAAAAATTTAACACCAACGAACTCGAAAAAAAAGCGAACAGACTAGGCGTTAAAATCATCTACATCCTCGAATCAAAGAAGATAAGTGAGAAAAATGCTAAAAGATTTGATCCACTAAGAACCATTAACATCGACTTCGCGGAAAACGAAAAGGAATTCAGAAAAAAACTAAAGAACCCTAATTTGCAAGTAATCTCCATATCATTGAACTCCATACATGAAATAATAAACACTAGCAACCTCAACCTCCTAAAACAGACAAACAAGGCAATAGAAATAATCTTAAAGCCACTATGGTTAAACAGCGCTGTAGAACTACAAAGACTACTAAAAAACATCTACAAAGTAACATGGCTACTCAACAAGAAAAACAAAATATACGTTAGCAGTGGAGCCACAAAACTAATAGAAATGCGTAACCCGCTCGCAATAAGAAGTTACCTAAAACTACTAGGGATAAAAGACGAAAAAACAATATACATGCTCTCAGAATTACCCAGCAACATAGTATTCGAAACAAAAACCGTAATCCAAATCGAATCAAACGAGAACACAAAAAATGAAAACTAGTCCAACATCAAGCAAACTAATATGCTTTTAAATCCCCCTTATAGTTATCACGGTTAGGGAGCAAAAAGTGATTCAGAATGATTAATTTACACAACACAAGACTAAGAAAAAAGTTTAAGTTTTCAAGAGAAACCAAAACACTATTCTTGCTCACAGCAATATACATCATCACCACATCAATATACACAACACTCAAACACTATACCTTCAAAACAAAAGCATGGGACCTCGGGATATTCTCTCAAGCACTTTGGACAACAATACACGATGGAAAATTCTTCTATGAGACACCAGATCTGTGGATAAGCCCAAGCGGAAGCTTCTTCGGAGTACACTTCTCACCCATCATGTTCCTGCTCCTCGCAATCTACTACGTTGCCCCATCCCCCTACACACTGTTAGTTCTCCAATCAATACTATTCGGTTTAGCCGCTATACCCGCCTACTACTTAGCGAGAGAAATCATTAAAAACGATGCGAAAGCTCTTCTTTTCCCCATCCTTTACCTAGTTTATCCCGCGACAATCGGTTCTAATTTGTATGATTTTCACCTTGAAGCGTTTTTCCCCATCATCATATTCACTGCCCTCTACTACATGGAGAAAAAAGACTGGTCAAAGTTCTACCTAACACTAATAATTAACCTGACAATACTGGACTTCGCATCACTCCTACTCACAGCATCACTCCTATTCTATGCCATATACATCCAAAACTACAAGAAAATATTCCGATTGGAACTCATGGACAAAAAAACCCTAAAATTCATAGCCCTATCAACAGTAATCTCCGCTACAATCTTAATTACCTATTACTGGATCGCAACAATAACTATAAACTATTTCGGGAAAAAACCAATGAGCGAAAACAGCAACTGGCAGTACTTGGGAAACAGCCTAACAGAGATAATCACCGGAATGCTTTACCCAAACAAGGTGCTCGCATCCCTCGCATTTGACGCAACAACAAAAATACTCTGGATAATACTACTCTTAATACCCCTCGGGTTCCTACCCCTATACTCCAAGGAAAAAATACTGTTACCAGCACCAATAATATGGCTATTTCTCCTATCAACATACCCCCCATACTACCAGCTAGGGTACCAATACGGAGCAATCTACGAAGCACTAATAATATACACCGCAATACACGGATACAAAAACACACAAACAGAAAAAACGTGGACACC
>JAGSHR010000129.1 GCA_029855985.1 Candidatus Njordarchaeota archaeon | reverse complement strand
ATCAATAATTAGATATTTCCTTAAATTAAACCTTAATTAATCTTAATTAATAATTAACCTAACACCCTTCTAATATCATCCACACTTCTCAGAATACCCTTCTCCGTAATTATCCCCGTAACATACTTAAAAGGAGTCACATCAAAAGCTGGATTTAAAGCCCTGGATTCAATAGGCGCGATCCTCACCTTTACAAGTTCACCATTATCAAGGGATCCTCTAACATACAGTACCTCTTCCTCCGATCTCTCCTCAATGGGGATATCTCTACCATCTTTTAACATTCTATCAAAAGTAGTCAAAGGAGCTGCAACATAGAATGGCACCCCATTCTCCTTGGCAGCTAAAGCTAACTTGTAAGTTCCAATCTTATTAGCAACATCACCGTTCATGGTGATCCTATCAGCACCAACTATAACCATGTCGACCTCACCACGCCACATGTAGAAACCAGCGGCATTATCAGCGATTATAGCGTGTTTTATACCCTCGTTAGCTAACTCCCAAGCGGTTAACCTTGCACCTTGGAGTCTCGGTCTCGTCTCGTCAACATATACAAAGATATCTTTACCGTTTTTGTGGGCAAACCTTATTGGCGCAAGTGTTGTTCCTATATCAACAGCTGCAAGAGCTCCCGCGTTGCAATGGGTTAATATCCTGTACCCATTCTTTATGAGTTTTTCCCCGAATTCCCCAATTTTCTTGTTTGCTTCAACTTCCCTATCGGATAGGAAATCTGCTTTTTCTTTTAGTTTAGCCACTATCTCATCGAACGCGATGTTTTCTTTAACTAATTTTAGGAATTCGCCCCATAGGTACTCTAATGCGTTTTTTAGGTTGACTGCAGTCGGTCTTGTTGATTCGATTTCTTTCATCTTTTTTTCTACGTCGCTTACTAGATCATTGCTATTCTTTGATTGTTTGACTGCTTGAACGAAAGCGTAACCTGCTGTGACCCCTATTGAAGGCGCTCCTCTTACCACCATTTCTTTGATTGCCCATGCAGTTTTTTGATAGTTGTCGCTCTTAAATATTTCTACCCTCCAAGGTATCAATCTTTGGTCGATCATTTCAACATTGTAATCTTCGTCCATCCAAACAGCTCGGGTCTCAATTACTTCTCCGTTTATTTTGATTTTCATGCTCATCCATCCTTGAATTTATCATCCCGTATGTAGTTTGATATCTTAATATTAAGTGATTTACTAAATTTTAGGTTTAGCGGGTTTTTTCGGAGCTAACTGCAGTTATCGATTTTCCGAGTTTTCCTTTAAATGATGGTATCCGTAAACAATATAATGAATTGATAATGGGTTATTATACTTTAGAGACTTAAACCGACTTGTTGGAATAGTTGCATGCATATAATCCAATAGTTTTCTATAATAGGAGGGTCAACTATGAGAAAAGTAGATGTATTAATCATTGGTGGAGGACCAGCAGGTTTAACAGCAGGTATTTACACTTCCAGAATGGGACTTGAAACAGTGCTCTTAGAGAAATCAAGCATAGGCGGAAACGTTGCAATCTCCTCCTACATCGAAAACTATCCCGGTTTTCCAGCCATAACTGGAGCAGAACTAGCCAAACGAATGAAGGAGCACGCTGAAATAATGGGTGTAGAGATCCATGAATTTGAGGGTGTAGAAAAGCTAGAACTCACTGAGAATTTCAAGAGAGCAATTACAAGTAAGGAAACTTATGAGGCTGAAGCCATCATATTGGCCATGGGTAGTAGACACAAAAAATTGAATGTTCCAGGTGAAAAGGAATTCGATGGAAAAGGCGTTAGTTACTGCGCGGTTTGTGATGGACCCCTATTTAAGGGAAAGAAGGTAGCCATTATCGGTGGGGGTCACACCGCTGCCAGTGATGGACAGTATTTGGCGGAAATAGTGGACACTCTATACATTATTCACAGAAGGGATGACCTTAGAGCCGAGGTGGTTTTAAAGAATCGATTACTCAGTAAACCAAACGTGAAACCTATTTGGAACACCGTAGTTGAGGAAATCATCGGTGATACTTCCGTTAGAAAGATAAAGATACGTAATTTGAAGACGGGGGAAATAAGTGAGCTAGAAGTGGATGGAGTCTTTGTTGCCATCGGCATAGAACCTAACAGCGAAATAGCTAAGGAAGCAGGTATAAAAGTTGATGACAATGGGTATATAATCGTTGACAAAAAACAGGAAACAAACATTAAGGGTGTCTATGCCGCCGGAGATATCACAGGAGGTCTCCAACAGATAACTGTCTCCGTTGGGGAGGGAACCATCGCAGCTATTTCAGCTTTCGAGTATGTTACTGGTGGTTGGTATTCCAAGAAGAAGAAACTCAAAGCCGTATCAATTGACCTTAAGGAGATATTGTCTTCTAAGAAGGAAGAGAAACCGAAGCCTAAGTTCTCATTCAAACTCTCCGGTATGTAACCACTAATTTTTTGGGTTTTTCTTTTTAATTTGGAGGATTTCTTATTCTTTAATTATAAATTATGCGAATATTCAGAACGTTTTATTTTTGGCGATACCACCCGTTGTTTGTAAGGAGGTAAACTAAATGAGTTATCTTCCGGATAAACCACTATCAGAGAGTCGTTATACGAGAATGTACATTGAGTACGTTGAGGAAACCGAATTATGGATTCTGCAGAGAGCAGCGGGAATAGTTCTCCTTTCTCTGATCATCATTGCCCTCGGAGCAACTGTTTACTTTTATTTGATTGGACTTTTGGTCTTTCAGAAGGCAGTTTTCTACATATTTGTACCCATAATCCTCATCCTTCCATTGGAGGGTGTTGGGGCACAAATTCTTCTAACGATTGAACTATTGGTGATATTCACATCAGTATATTTTGTTGCAACAAATGAAAAAGGCGGTATTATCGCAGAATACCATGGGAAAACAAGAAGTTTAGTGTCGTATTCTGAATCTTTCTTTATAGGTTACTTCTTGAGCATAATTATCGTACTGCTTATTAATGTCGGCAACGGAGGCGGCTTCGATTTTATAGACCTTTACCATATCTCCCTCAGCGCACCTTTTTGCGAGGAAATAAGCTTTCGATTATTATGGTTATTATTACCCGTCGCTTTATATACGATAATAATGGGACAAAACCCCGATGACAACTTCGAACAGAAAGATCTTCTTAACATTATTCTGAAGGGAAAAGGCGAACTAAACAAACTTGATTACTATTTACTTGGGTTTAGCTCGGTGTTTTTTGGCTTTGTCCACTGGGTTATATATGGGATAAATCTAAGAAACATGGAGATAGTATTTGAGTACGGTTGGGCTCCTGGAAAAATTATACAAGCTTCATTGATTGGCTTCTTTATGGGGTATTTCGCCCTAAAATACGGGCTACCCTTTTCGATAGTCTTTCATTGGCTCGTAAATACTCTAGGCGCAGTAAACATGTTACTGTTTATGACAAATAATTTAATTGTACTTGTGTTCTACTCGCTATTAATGTTATTAGTAATAGGGTTAGGTCTAATATTCCTTATAGTAGCCGTCTATAGGTTCATTAAGGGTTAAAAATAGAAGGCATTAATAAAAAGCAATTTTTAAACATTTAGATTTTTGCTAGTTAACTACCTTATATCCGTATTTTTTCTAGCGATCAAATCTGTGAAAAAATTTTAGTCGATTGGAATCCTCGGATCCTCTTTCACTACCTTAAGCACCATAGCTGTTACTGTTCTTTCAACGTATCCTGTCTCTAAAAGCTTTCTGACAAAGTTGCTGATTTCCTCCTCGTTTTTGAATCTAGCGATTATTGCTAAGTCGAATTCGCCAGTCGTTTCGTATGCTGCAATAACGTGCTTTTCCTCTGCAATCATCTTCTCTATGATGTCCAATTTGCCAGGTTTAGCTAACAGCATAATAAGCGTGGTGTGCATGTACCCGAAAAACTTGTAATCAAGTAGTGGTACATATGCTTTTATGATGCCCATCGCTTGCATTTTCTCTATTCTGTTTTTCACTGTTGCTGGTGCCTTATTCACTTTCTCCGCCATGTCCTTAAATGGGGTTCTTGCGTTTTCTTGCAACATTTTCAAAATTTCTTTGTCAATCTCGTCGATGCTTACCATTTTTTCTCATCTCACGTTAAAGTATACATTTTTTTAACAATTCAAAATAATTTTTTAAACTCGATATCATAAATATTTTTATTGGATATTTAAACTTGATACTCCTAATTTAATCCCTAATTGGTATTTAACTTTTTCGCCTAAAAATAATTCTGAATCATTTTCAATAATGAGAAAAATTTCACTAAACTGTTTCTAGTAAAGCTTTTTCACTATTAGGTTGTCATAAATGAAGATTTTTTTGAGAATATTCGTATCACTAAGATATCAATCACATTTAAATATGAAATTAAACAACAAATAGGGAATCCATTATACTCGAGGTTACCTTAGTATGTGTCAAAGGGATCTATTATACCAGCGGGTAATACGGAACACTTTGAATAATAGGAAAAGTTTACTTGTAGGTCCCAGAGGGATTGGAAAAACACAATTTTTGCTAAACTTACAAACAAAGCTTAGGAAATTATCCAATTCTATCCCAATATATATCAAAATCTATGATCAATTAAACTATAATCTAAATTGGCTTAAAAGAATCTTAAACGCAATAAGTGACGAGTTATACAAGAGGGGGTATGATATCTCCAAGGGATTAACAGGATACTTACTTGAGAAAGCATACAAGACCAAAAACATTAATTATCTTGAGTTGCTTAAAGATCAAATAAAGTCCGACTACGGTCTTAGAGTAATATTTCTAATTGATGATATTGATTTAATCAGCAGTGAAAGCATCTCTCTCCTAGATTTTGCCGATATATTAACAACATCAAGAACATTTGACACAAAAGCTTTAGACAAATTTGAAGTGATTAAAATCACTCCATTTTCAATTGAAGACTATGAGTGCTTACCCCAATCATTTAAAAGAATAATGGACCTATATACCTGGGGGGAAATTATCGCACAGTTTTCCGGTCTTCCAGTATATTTCTCCCAAGTTTTATCAATTATCAAAACATTAAACATTGTAGGCTCCCCAATAGATAGATCACTAATAAAAATGCTCAAAAATGACAGAGATTTCACATCAAACCTATATAGAATCGCAGAGAATTTCTACACTTATTACATGGACACATATGGGGATAAAATCAAAGAACTAATGAGCATAGCTAATAGCAAACTAAAGTCTGCGAGTATAATAGACCTCATAGAAACGCGATTTAAGGATTTACTTGAACTTGGCCTAATCAGTGTAAAAAAAGAAGAAGAAATTACACTACATATTGTTGATAAGATCTTGTATGATTGGTTCCGATCTAAATTCCAAGTATCTCTTTTATTACTTCGTCCGAAATATCATTTTCAATAGTATCTCCGTATGCTTTCACTTTTTCTTCTATTTCCTCGTTTTTCTGTATTACTGGAGCAGCCCCACCGAAGAACTTCCACCTTAAATTATTAGCGAGTCTTGCAGCCATAAATCTATCTCTCGGGTTAGATTTTTTGCCCACCCACACGTATATCTCTCTTTTATCTTCATTCACTATTACAACGACATTGTCATCCTTGAAAATGTCGCTTAGTTTTTGGCCTGAGACTGGCTGAGCGTCCTTGTTGAAGATTATTCCTTTCAACATCATATCTAACCTCTATTCAAATCAAATCAAAAATTAACATTATCTCTCCTACAAAATGAAAAACAATTATAAATTATAAAAATTACAAAAATCTCGTCGAGAAAGCTTACGGTTTTTAACAGTGGGATGACCGACGCTAATGTATTTTAGGAGTGACTGGGTGGGAGTTAGGGGAAGTAAATTTATAATGGCTTATGTGCCTTTATATAGTTTGTTGAAATATTTTTTTAGCGAAAAGACACGGGGTATTTTGGGACCTCCTTAGGGGGTTGCGGGCCTAAACCTGAGTGAGGTCTATTTTATATCCCCAAGTCCAGTCCGTATGGAGCCGGGTTGATAGGGGTAACGGGGTTTAGCCACCCGAGGCACCGCCTTTTATCGGTACCCAAAAAATCCCCAATAAGTCGAAGGGGTAGGTCAAATATAATGCGATAGAACTATAAATCCGAGTATTTATCAATCGAATTTTTTACAAAAGAAAAATAAATCTAAATCCAAAAAGATGGCTATCTATCATCTTTCGCGTCTACTCCCAATGGATGTTAAATATGACAGATCTAAATATTGCTGGTATCCGAAGACTAGCCAAGAAGGGGGGAGCCGAAAGAATATCGAGAGATGCCCTTGAGTACCTCCT
>JAGSHR010000280.1 GCA_029855985.1 Candidatus Njordarchaeota archaeon | reverse complement strand
CTGGGGTGTTATTGTTTGGGTAGGGCTGTAGTTCTAAGTTTTGTTAATTGGAAGGGTGGGGTGGGTAAAACTACTAGTGTGGTTAATGTTGCTGCTGAGTTGGCTAAGACTCGTAGGAAAAACGTTTTAGTTATTGATTTGGATCCGCAGGGGACTGCGTCTTTCTACTTGTTGACTAAGTACAGGTATGAGAGTGAATATTATTCTCCAATCACGAGCGCTTTTAGGAGCGGTGAAAATGAAAGTGAGTTAAAGGAGAGAATTATTAGGAAGTCGTCTTATGGTTTGATTTTGAGCGCTGTTAACTCGAATAGTGATCACTTTAGTGTGGAGGAGGGCATTAAGAGGGGTGTTAGTGGGATTAGGGGCTTGGATTTAATACCTTCTACGCACTACCTCGTGGAGTTAACCACACAATTAACTTTGAAGAGCATGAGTGAGGGCGTTCCACCGTTTGAGTGGCTTCATAGGAGCTTAAATAATCATGGTCTCCTCGAAAAATACGATTTTATCATAATTGATTGTCCACCAAACTTAGATGTAGGGACACAAAACGCTGTTTTTGCCTCCGATTTCTATATTATACCAACCATACCAGACACATTGTCAACAGCTGGTATTCCCCTCCTGGTTAGGAACATCTATAAGGTGAAAAAGAGAAAAAGGGAGGCATTAAATAAGGATCCCAAACTCATGGGGATACTGATTACTAGAGTTAACTATCAGCTTAGGGGGGCTCAAAAAGAGTGGATTGAGAACTTCATCCCCATTATGCTCGTTAAGTTTAAAAATGAGGGTCTCGTTTGGGATAAGGCCACTATTTTTAGGACAATTATTAAAGATAGGGTGGCCATTCAAAAAGCTGCGAGTGAATCCAAGCCCCTCTGCGTTTCAAGCGAAAAGGCAAGTGCGTCAGCAACAGAGTACAGCAACTTGGTAACCGAAATCTTGGATTACTTAAAACTTTATGGGGATGAGGTTCTATGAAACATAAGAACTTTTTAACTAGGCTTGAGGAAATTAAGAACCTGGTTATTGAGAACTCAAATCTCTTCAATGAAAAAGATCTGCTAAAGCTTGTTGAAGAGTTTGAGGATAAAATAAGAAAATCAGCAAAGTGGCCAAAGGACGTTTCAAGCGTGTTGGCAAAGCTAAAGAGAAAAAACCTTAACTCAATAAGAACACTTGCTAAACAGGCGGGGATCGAGATAGATGGTTCTAACAAGTGGTCAATAATTTTCGAGATCGGATTAAAACTCATGAATAACGGGGCACTTATAGAAACCTTAGCTTCGAATATGAAAACTAAGAAAAAGAAGACAAAGAAGAAAGATAAGGGGGCGTCGAAAAAAGTAAGTAAAATAAGCGAGGAGGGAGATGTTAAAGAGATTATAATGAAGTGGATAGATATGAGAGAAGATGAACTCAGAAACGAGCTGGAGAAGATGACAGTCAAGGAAATAAGAGATATAACCAAGGACATACTCCCATATAGTATTAGGAAAAAGAAAAAGAAAGAGTTAATCGAGGCTATCGTTTTTAAAATGAGTGAAATAAGGCACCACTTTAAGATGGGTCCAGCATGATAAAGAGGGTAATCAACGAGTTTGACATACACGAGGTTTTACTGAATTTTCCAGAGATAGTGGTAGGTGATGCGCCAATTACTAGAGTGCACCATGAGTTTAGAGAATCTGAAAAGTCCAGAGTTGACATAATCATTGAAAGTGAGGACAAACACTACATTGTTGAGATAAAGAACAGAGAACTAACCTATGACGACATAATGCAAGCAAGAAGGTACATACTAGAGAGCAGGAACAATAACGTAGTCGGTGTAATTGTTGGAAGGTCAATTAAAGAAGAACTTAAAAGACTAGCTGAGAATCTTGGTTTAAAAGTTTTCATAATCGGGGAAAACATACCGAGGCAACTAAAAATTTGTGGGGACTGTAAACACCCTTATCCTTATCACTTGAAGAGTTGCCCAAAATGCGGATCGAAAATAGTGGAATTGGAGATTCATTTCTAAAACTCATTTCAAGATGACATCCCCCTATCTCGAAGGGGTAATAAAGGAGACTTAAAAGTTTGAAAAAGAAAGTTCATCTATCAAATACACTGAAATCCTTAAAAGCTTTTAATAAAGGCAAAAAATAAAACAAAAGGCCAAGAAAAGCTTATAACAAGAAAAATTTTCACAATTAAAGTAAAAAATTATGATAATATTTCTAGCCTATAGAGCATCCATACTTGTCTCTCTGGGTCAAATCTTACATCCATGTTTACTCTTTCTCCTATCCCTAGTGTTGTTGCTAGATACCATTGTTCTTTTGTTTCCATGTATTCTTCTTTAGCTATCACGACAACAACTTTTGATCCATTTAACACTCTGAAAGTTAAAACATAACTCATATCTGCACCTGTGCCTTCTAAAGCCCAACCTTTCGCTATGATTGTCCCGTTTAATATTACTCCTGTTCTAACTGTTGTTTGATTACCAGCTGTGAATGACTTATATGTAATCTCAATGTATTGTTTTAGTCTTTGGATAAACACTTCTCTTGGTTCCCCAAATGTGTAATGGATTATTCCTCTTATCCTTGTATCTACTGCGTCGACAAAAACAGCTCCTCTAAAGATATCACCACCAGGCATAACTTCCACAGCTAACGCTAACCAAAACAATACTGTTTGGTTACCATACCTTAATTTATAGAGTTTTGGATACCTAACAGCAATGTTTCCAGCACCTATACTTTCATTAGCTATTTCTTCCAAAATATTAAGGGCGTTTGAGGGTGTACTTACCCCTTGTAGTTCTCCACGTTTGTAGCCCCTAAGATCAATAATTTTTATCGTATCATTTATAGCTGTTGCTAAAACTACGCTATTCATTTTTTCGGAAATTCTGACCTGCAAATAGAAGTCCCTTCCAAACCAAGTACCATTCCTCAAAAGAAAGTGATGTGGCCTATAGTAAAACGGCTCATTCAACGCTATAAGCCTGTCTGGTGATGTTGGTTCAATTAACGGAACCCCTGGCGCCGTGAAATCTATCCTGTTTTTCCTCAAATAATTACCAATTGAGAGCAGCGAGTCCTTGATAGCCATTGAGGATATAACTTGGGGAATACCCATATTTAATGCTTCGCTAGGAGTTAGAACAGTGTACTTGTTAAATGACTCTACCAACACAACTTTTTCCGTAAAATAAACATTACCAATAAGCTTATCAGCTAGTATGACCCAGTACCATTTGCCCTCTTTTCTTAATGGGTACCACTCACTCAAATGATAATTTGGAAACATAACTTTAAACCACGTGAACAGGTTCCTAAAAGAGAGAAGTCCAGGGCCTACATCCATCTCATAGTACTCATATTGAATATTCTCTGGAAGTGGAGTATCTTTTAAATACAACCAAATGAATCCCGCTATCTTGTTAGTATCCCTTCCTCTTGAAAATACCGTTTGATACTTAAATGGGACAACCCAGGCCACTTTTCCATCAACAATACCGTTAGCCTCATACTCCAGAAGCTTCGATACACTCCACCCAGTCTTTGGAGAAGGCAAAGAAAAAGTTGCAATAAAATCCTTGGCTAGATCTCTATCAATTAACCTGAGATTATCTAATACAATTGGAACTTCATCTATAT
>JAGSHR010000206.1 GCA_029855985.1 Candidatus Njordarchaeota archaeon | reverse complement strand
AGATGAGTATGAGAGAGAGCCCCTATCGACAATTTTATCCAGCGGGCAGGTAGGGCAGGGAGACGCGATGAACCTGGATCCGCTGTTCTCGTCTTAAGACTAGATGATCCCATATCCGAGTATTACTATAAGCACCCTGAGGATTACTTCAAAGACGTCTCCTTGAAGTATATTGAGCCAAACAATGAGTACATTGCAGAGCGCCATATTTACCTGGCAGCTTATGAAAAACCTTTGCAGATAGAAGAATTGAAACAATTTAACCCACCAGAATATATTTTGAAAAGATTATTTGAAAGAGGCTCCCTAATTGAGATTAACAATAGGATTTATGCCAATAAACTTCACTTCAAAAAGTACTTCTCTAGTAACATTCGAGGCTCAGATAAAGTTGTTAAGGTTATGTTGGAGGACCGTGTAATAGATGAGAGGGAAGCAATAATAGCAATTAGGGAACTTCACCCTAACGCGATATACGTTAACAGAGGAAGAAAATACATTGTTCAAGATTTGGACTTAAAAAACCAAGTGGCACATGTTATTGAGGCCGATCCAAACAATGAGTACCTATACACAAAGCCGTTATACAGTTACAGTGCTGTCCCGTTAAAGGTCCACTTTGAGAAGGAAACCTTAGGCACGAGAGTATTCTATGGTTTACTGAGATTAACCGCTTATGTCTACGGTTACTTAGTTTTTAGGGAAGGTAACCAAAAACCAATAAGAGAAGAACTCCTAGAAGAGCCCATAACATACGAATACAACACATACGGCATATTCTTCAAAGCTCAACAATTAAGCATAACTGATGACGAAAAACTTGCTGGAAGCTACCACGCCACAGAACACATATTGATAGAGGGAACCAACACAATCACTGGCGGGGGATCAGAAGATCTTGGCGGTATATCCTTTGGAACAACTGGGATAATCGTTATCTATGATGGAACACCCGGAGGCAATGGGGTTTCAAAACTCTTATTCGATAGGTTTGAGAGAGCAGTTGAGAGAGCCCATAATATACTATTAGCGTGCAAGGAAACCTACAGAACCGACTTTAATAAATGTGTTTACTCGTACCGATGTGGTAACAACAACCAACCGCTTCACGCAGAAGGAGCATTAAAAGTATTAGAAATGATGCTAGAGGAGAAACCTGCAAAGTTACCTGAGGAAACCGTTAAGCTTTTAAGTGTTCTTGATAAAGGCTATGTTTAGGTCAATTTATGCAATTTTAATAGGGAAATATTTAAGAATAATTTTCAGTTTTAAATTAGGAAATTCCAGTGAGTTATAAGATAACACAAAAGGTGATAAGATGGCAAGGATAAGACCCAGAATGATCAAAGATACAGCAAAAAGAATTATTGTTAATTATTGGGACATAGTTAAGGAAATTTGGGATCGAGCCGCCGCAATCGAAGATCTTAACCCCGAAGCAGCTGCAGATTACCGATTTGAGATGTATAAGAAACTTGTAGAAAGAACCACCGACATAGAGAGCAAGAGAATCAGAAATAGAGTGGCAGGATACATAATAACATTCATGAAACAGATAATGTTCCTAGGTAGGGTTTCAATCGAGGAACTTGCAACAAGGTATAAAATTAAGGAAGAAGTCGCTCCATCAAGTGATAAAACTGAGATAGAGCAAACAAGCCCAGAAAACGAGTAGACAAAAAACAGTTTTGTTTTTTGCTAAAAATAAAAATTTTAACTTATTCTTGTACTGGTTTCACGTCCTCTATGGAGATAGGAACTAGCATTGCGCCTCCTATCATGAGGTCAACCCAAACTTTCTTCTTTTTGATAGAAACGACTCTACCTTTTTGGCCTTGGAATGGCCCATTTATTATCTCGACGATCATCCCCGGCTCGATTTTAACTTCGCCTTCTTGAACAACTTTCTTTTCATATTTTACAAGGAAGGGTTGGAGGTAATCTTTAACTTCTTCCCAACTCATCGGCTCAGGGAATACCTGTGCACCCCTATAATGTCTAACTGACCTAACTACTGTTTCATAATCCTCTGCCTCAACAAATAACACTCCCTCTTGATCCTCCGGATTAAAAACCGAGTAAATGGGAAGGTCATATATTTGAGTCCTGTACTTTATCAAAAAAATAACGTCAACTTCGCGTCCTCGGGGTACTCTAACAATGAAGAATTTTCCTCCGCCACCCTCAGAACTCATATATGGCACCCATTCCTAGGTTAATTAGGAGTTTTTAAACTCCCACAATCGCTTGCATAACTAGCTTTAAAACGAAACCGATTATCCCAACAATTAACAGTGACACAACAACAATCTTTGTAACTTGGTAAATCTCTTCTCTCGTAGGCTTTGTAGCGTACCTCAAAAGCCTAATCACATTCTCAATGAATTCCTCTGCTCTACCTCTTTCTCTCTCACTCACAAAAATACCCCCAACAAA
>JAGSHR010000014.1 GCA_029855985.1 Candidatus Njordarchaeota archaeon | reverse complement strand
TTTCGTACGTTTTGTTACGGATCATGGTGTGGAAGAAGTTGCTGTTTTAGAAAAAGAATTCAACCTGAGAGATTTTTCTACTGGAGAAAAATTAAGAATCGTAGCCGTAGCGGCGAATGGGCTTGAATCTGAAGAAGTTGAGGCGCCTTTTGTGGTGGCCCCTCCTCCATTAGGCCTGCCGGGCTTTTTCTATCAATTTGATGATGAAGAAAAAGTATACAAAAGTTTATACGAGTTAACTCTTGAGTTTTTAGACTATGCTTCTCCTTTTATCCCCGAAGAGGTTCCAGCTTTCGGTGGAGAAAACCTCGACCTAGAGATTTTTGATCAAATTTCTTTGGAAGTTGATCTGGAAGGGAAAGGGGAAATTTATCAATATGAAGCCGAAGAGGGAGACGATGATGCAGAAGGTTCTTTTTCTTTCGGAGGGCGTGATTTCGAATGGGGAGGAAATTATCATTGTTTTTTAGAATTCAACCTTGGTTTCAAGTTTGATTCAGAAGAGAATGGTTGGAAATATTTTGGGAACATAGGTGTTGGTTTGCAAGGATATGCTCAGACAGAACCTCAATATACTGTTATAATGGTAACAATTATTCCTGTCCCACTTTACGTAAGATTTGGGGCAGGATTAGATGTTAATGCAGAGCTTGCCATAGAAGCTTTGGTTGCTAATAGTAATATTTATCCTGAATTAAGCGGTGATTTGTTAATCGATCTTTACGGAAAAGCCATGGCGGGAGCAGGTATAGCTGATGTAGCATCTCTTGAGATATGGGGCCAGGGAGGTCTTAATTTAAATCTCTTTTTTACGCCTTTTGAGGATTTAGAGTTAAATAGCTTCTGTTTTGAAGGAGATGTTGGAGTTTCCGTGGTAGTCTGGAGTTATAATTGGGAAGGATCTTTATGCGATGCTGCTGGCTGGAATTGTGAATGGTGTTATAATGAATATGGATTAGCGTTTCATGGTAATAAAAATTCGGGCATTGGTTTTGAAAAGTCTGCTTCTAATGGGACCTTTAAATTAGTTAAGCGCGATTATCTTTATGAGGGGAAATATGAAGTTTTTCACTCTAGACCTCCTTTGATGCGTCGATTTCTGTTACAGACTGGAGAAAGTGAGGAGCATATTTTGGTCGAAAATGTCTATCCTTATTCTGATCCAGTTTTGACATCTAATAATAATTTAATTTTCGCCTTTTGGTTAAGAGATAATCCTAAAAGAAGTGCTATCAATCGGACAGAATTAGTTTATGCCATCAAGGATGGTAGTGTATGGAGTAATTTTAAGGCTGTAAGAGATGATGGGACAGCAGATTTTTCTCCTCAAGTAGTTACCCTGCCAAATCATAAAGTGTTGGTGGTTTGGGAAGATCTTAAAAGAACACTTTCAGATACTGCATCTTTAACGGAGTTCCTCTCTGCTATGGAAATAGCCTATGCAATTTATGATCCTGCTACGGAGCAATGGGAAGGGGGACGTTTGACTAATAATGAGGTTCTAGATCGTTCTCCTAAAATAGCCGTGAGTCCTACAGGAGAAGTTATGTTGGTTTGGGTTAGGAATAACGCCAATCAAATATTTGATGTTGAGGGAAATAATATCTTACTGTATGCACTTTATAAGGATGGGAGATGGACTGAGCCTAAAATCATCAAAACAGGTTTAGGGCCAATTATTAAAACCTCTCTGGCTCTAAGTGAAACAGAAGGTTTCCTCGTCTGGGAAAGTGAAGAGGATAATGATTTAAACACAATGGATGATCGTCAAATTAGAGTATTAAAATATCAAAATGGAACTTGGCAGGAATTCCCTAACATAGGAGACCCAGGGAAGCCAGATCTCAATCCGCAGCTTATTTATCATGAGGGAATTTTCTATCTACTTTGGCTCAATGGAGAAAATGTTACCATGATAGAAAATTTTGATATTTCTACTAAAATGATCGCTATAGAGAATATATTAGGACTAGAAGGTATGGGTTTTAAAGCTATACCGAGGGAAACTGGTCTCCTTCTTTTCTGGAATGGCAATTCACCGGCCGGGAATGATATATATGTTAACTATTATGACCAATATTCTCATAATTGGGGATATAAAAAGCGTTTGACAAACGATAAAGATATGGAGCGTAGCATAGCCGCTACATATGAAAACGAATACCAGATTTTACTTTTATATAATAAAATACAAGTCGTAGAAGATCAAAATGGAACACATCTTAAAAGAGCAGATCTTTACACTCTTTCCTTCAGAGAAGGATATGATCTGGGCATAGAAAGGTTAACTGTGGCCCCCAAAAAAGCTAAAGTTGGTGATATAGTGACTATAATCGCCACAATTAAAAACTTTGGGGAGTTTGCAGTTAACAATATTAAAGTAAACTTCTACAAGAAAATTTCTCAAAATGAGGAATTGATTTCACAAAAAATAATTGAAAGTTCGATATCTCCAGGAGAAAACATAGAAATACAAACAACTTATAAAGTAGACGAAGTGCCTCTAATCATTAAAGTAGAAGTTGATCCTGACCATAAGATAATTGCTGATAGAAATAGAAGTAATAATGTATCGAAAGTTCGCTTAGATAAAAAGAATTTACCCCCTTACATTAAAGGATTCAGTGCAAATCAAACTAAAGGACTAAGACCTTTTACTATTATGTTTATATGCGAAGCTGAAGATCTCGATAATGATACTTTGGCCTATACTTTAGATTTTGATGATGGTGTTTCTGAAAGCAACGACAACGGAATTTTTGAACATACTTATGTTGATATTGGAACATATTATGCCAAATGTTCAGTAACAGATGGGACATATAATGTGAATTCGGACGTAATTGAAATAGAAGTGTTATCATCTCAATTGGCCGATATAAAGGTCAACGGAAGCGACGGGCCGGTGACCCTGGGAAAGGAGGACTTCCTCAACCTCTCCGTTTCCTACGATCAAAACGAACTAACGGGAAACGGGGACTACTTCCTCTGGGCCGAGATACCCGGCGGGGACTGCTACTGCTATTCATACCCGGCCAGTTGGTTCCCCTGCTCTTGCAGCTCACCGGAGCCGGCCTATCAGGGCGAGCTGGTGAGCTTCGAGGAGCTTTCGGTTTACACGACGCCGGCTTCCTCGCTGCCCCTGGGCGAATACACGCTTTACTTCGCGGTGGACGCGGAGATGAACGGCTCGCTCGACCCTGACGCCGCTCAGGATGAGGTGAGTTTCGAGATAACGCCTTAGTCGGTTCACGCCCCGGGCCCCGGCCCGGGGCCGTTTCCTGCCGACTTTTGGCGGTATTTCTGTGGTTCGGGAGGTCGGCTGTCGCCCCTGGGAGCGATTAGCCACCTATGGCGGTTAAGATGGTCTTCACGAACTGCTGAAAACCGGGGTTGAAAAGGGTGAAACCCGCTAACGTGATCCCCGCGAGCACCTTGAGCCAGATCTCCAGGCGGACAAAACGGGCCTCAAATTTGGCCTCCAGGCGGGTTATTGCCGCTTCAAGGTCCGCCTTGGTCGCGAGTTCCTTCGTCAGCTCGTCCTTGAGCTCGGCCTTGACGACCTCCTTCTGGGCCCTGGCCTCCTCCCGAATCGCC